>CBFGJR010000196.1:0-12854 GCA_965649145.1 Caldifarciminota bacterium
TGTTTAAAATTAATAAAATCCTTCTCTTTTTTAATTGAAATGTTCAAAACACCAAGGGAATCACCCTGAACAGTTTTGACTATATATTTAAGATTTTCATTTTCAGGAAATATATCTGTATTAAGAAATCCTTCTTTACCCTTACAGTAAAGAAGAAAAATAAAAAAAATAATAGATACACATTTTTTAAACACGATAAAAAAGTAATTAATAGGGATTTGAACCCTTTTTGACTTTAAATTATTGGGTCTTTACAGGGTGTTTAATTTTTTCAAAAAATTCTGCAAATTTGAATTCTTTATAAGTTGGTGAATTTGTATTATGACACTTTTTACAGTATTCCTCATCAGGGCGGATTAATCCAACATCTTCAGGTTTTATCTTCTTTTCATAAAGGTCCTTCATTACCTGCATTGATTTGTATTCAGAACCCGGTCCATGGCAATCTTGGCAACCGACTCCCTCTTCACCATCCCATCCATTATGACAGACAGTGCACTTTTCGGAAGTGACAGGATCCTCTACTTCCATTTTTTTTGCAACTTCTTTTGCCTTATCAGTTTTTAAAGTTTCAAAAGCCTTTGCATGATTTGAATTTTCCCATATTCCCCACTGGTTTCCCCTTGCCTCTGATTTATGACACATTTTACAGGTTGTGCTTTTTACATACTCAAATTTCTTTGTTTCTTCTGCATAAAGGGATAAAATCCCCATTGTAATTGATAAGACAATTAATTTTTTCATTTTTTACTTTAATTGTTTTTAAGGGATTTGGACCCTATTTAATATTATAAGATAAAAATTAAAAAAAATCAAGTTTAGGAGATATTGTAAAAATTATTTCAAACCTGTATAATATTTTCACGGGTTATAATCCCTTTTAAACAATTTATAAGATATGACACAGCTTGAATTTGCAAAAAAAGGTAAAATGTCAGAGGAAATGGTTTATATTGCCCGGGTTGAGGGCAAAGAGAAGGAAGAAATAAGGGAACTTGTTGCCTCAGGAAGGGTAGTTATTCCAAGAAATATAAATCATAAAAATCTTGAAAAATTCTGTGGGATTGGTGAAGGGCTTAAGGTGAAGATAAATACAAATATTGGAACTTCCTATGATTATGTTAATGTTGAAGAGGAAGTAGAAAAGGCAAAAATAGCCATTGAATATGGAACAGATACTCTTATGGACCTTTCAACAGGTGGTGACCTTAAATTTATAAGGAAAAAGATTTTAGAAGTATGCAATGTTCCCCTCGGGACTGTTCCTATTTATGAGGCTGAATTCAGGGTAGCGAAAGAGAAAGGTTCAATTTATGAGATGACGCCTGATGATTTGTTTGAAGTTATAGAGGAGCATGGAAGAGAAGGGGTTGATTTTATTACTGTTCACTGCGGAATTACCTGGGAGACATTAAAAATATACCAGAATTCTGAGAGGTTAACCGGTATAGTTTCAAGGGGAGGTGGTCTTATAGCAGCATGGATGTTTGAAAATAAAGAGGAAAATCCCCTTTATAAGTATTTTGACAGGCTTCTTGAAATTGCAAGGGAATACGATATTACCCTATCTCTCGGAGATGGTTTGCGTCCTGGTTCAATAAATGATTCAACTGATAGGGCTCAGATTGCAGAACTTATGGTGATTGGGGAACTTGTTGAGAGGGCAAGAAAAAGTGGTGTTCAGGTGATGGTGGAAGGTCCTGGTCATATTCCCTTAAATGAAATAAAAACAAATGTTCAGATTCAAAAAAAATTAACAAATTATGCTCCTTTTTATATCCTTGGAATGCTTCCCACTGATATTGCAGCCGGTTTTGACCATATAGCAGGTGCAATAGGTGGAGCCCTTGCTGGCTTCTATGGTGCAGATATGTTGTGCTATATAACCCCAGCAGAACACCTTGGACTCCCAACTGTTCAGCATGTAAAGGAGGGAGTAATTGCCTTTAAAATAGCTGCTCATATAGCAGATATTGCAAGGGGGAATAAAGAAGCTATTGAGAGGAACAGAAGATTAAGTGAGGCAAGGTATAATCTTGATTGGGAAAAACAATTTGAACTTCTTTTATTTCCGAAGGAGGCAATGGAGATATTTAGAAGTAGAAGAAGTGGAACCATTGCATGCTCAATGTGTGGTCCCTTCTGCCCGATGAATCTTGTTGAAAAAACTTTAAAGAGAAAAAAAATTGAGGATTTAAAAAAAGAGGAGGAAATAAAAGTTAAGATTTAAGAATTTCCTTTAAAATCAGGTATATCATGAGGCAAAAAGGGGCTCTCTTCTTTTATAATCTGGATTTCGTGAACTGTTGTTACAACTGAGGTATTTTTCCTTACAAAGCCAAAATGCCTTCCTGTTTTCTATTCATTAATTTCTAAAATGGTTACTTTTAAACCCAAGTCGTAGAAAGCCTTTAAAAGATTGAGCCGGGTTCCCTTTTATTTCCAGATTAATTAAAATTCAGGAACCTTTTCTTTAAATTCCTTTAATTTTGGAACAGCTCCCTCTGCCTGAATTTCTCCGTAAGGTGTTATAACCTGTGCTTTTCCTACTATTTTAAAAGCAGAGGTATATTCTGTCAATTGACATATAATAATTTCTCCATTGGAAAGAATTTCAGTATGGGAAACTCTTGTCTGAAGACCTCTTGTGAGTCCCATAACCCTCACTCCATCTTCAAGAGCCTTTATTATAAGATAGGGATTTCCATGGACAGGGTTCCTGTCCTCATATATGTTCTTTTTTGTTTGTTGTTCTCTTTTTGTTCCTTCTTCATAATTTAACATACTTTTCCTCCTTTTTAAGTCTTTCTTTTGAAGGTCTTATAAAACCTTTTCAAAATAGGAACCCGGCTCATTCATAATTTTAATTCATTTTTAATAAAATCTTCAAGGACTTTTAAACTTCTACTTGAAACAAATTCCATTTTTTTCTTTTTGTTTTTTATTTTAGGGATATCGGGAAAAAGGGAAAGGTTTATGTTCATCGGTGAAAATCTTTTTGGGTCTGACGAGGTTGCATAGTTAATAAGAGCACCTATTGCTGTTTCCTTCGGGAAAATTAAAGTTTTTCCTTCTCTTTTAAATAAAAATGCATTTATACCTGCAACAAGACCACCAGCTGTTGCCTCAGTATAGCCTTCTGTTCCTGAAATTTGACCCGCAAAAAATATCCTCTTTTCTTTTTTTAAACTTAAATCAGGATTTAAAAGTGCAGGACCAAGGATATAAGAGTTTCTGTGGACTGCCCCATACCTTAAAAATTCTGCCCTTTCAAGTCCTGGAATTAATCTAAAAACTCTTTCCTGCTCTTTAATTTTTAACTGTGTTTGAAATCCAACAAGGGAATAGGCAGAACCCTCCATATCTTCTCTCCTCAATTGTACACAGGCAAAGGGAATTTTACCGGTTTTTGGCTCTTTTATTCCATCAGGTCTTAAAGGTCCGAACCTTAGGGTATTAAATCCCCTTTTTGCCATCTCTTCAATGGGTAAACAGCCTTCAAAAAATTTTACCTCTTTTTCAAAATCATGGCTTCTATGTATTTCTGCATTTATAAGTTCTTTCCAGAATACTGTGTATTCCTCTTCATTCATTAAGGAATTTAAATATCCTTCATCACTTAAACCGTGTCTATCCTTAAAAAATAGTTTACTCATATTAAGGGTTTCTCCTGAAACTATTGGTGAAAGAGCATCGTAAAAATAAAAAAGGTCAGAACCAGTTATTTTTTTAATCTCCTCTGCAAGTTCTCCTCCAGTTAATGGACCTGTTGCTATTATCACTATTCCGTCATCTGGTATCTTTTTAACTTCCTCTCTTTTTACTTCTATGTTTGGATGATTTTCAATAATTTCTGTTAGATATTTTGAAAATTTTTCTCTATCAACAGTTAGTGCTTTTCCACCTGGTAGTGAGAATTTGTAAGCACTTTCCATTACAACTGAACCCAATCTCGTAAGTTCTTCTTTTAAAAGACCGTGTGGGTGGATTATTTCTTTTGATTTAAAGGAATTGGAACATACAAGTTCTGCTAAATAACCTGTTTTATGGGCAGGAGTTTTAGAAAAGGGTCTTTTTTCGTAAAGTATGACTTTTTCTCCCCTCTTTGCTATCTGCCATGCTGCCTCTACTCCAGCTAATCCTCCCCCTATTATATAAATTCTATCACTCATCAGTTATGAAATTATCTATAAGTTTCTTGGGTACCTCCTCAAAAAGTTCATTTGTTCTTGGTAAATTTTTAAAATTGTTTGAAATTTTCATAGAACTTGTTAAACAGAAAGAAGGAACTTTGAAGTGATTGCCTATCAAAACAAGGGAATAGGTTCCAACTTTATTAATTATTTTGTCCTCGTACACAGCATCTGCTCCAAAGATTATAGCATTTATTTTGTTTATAATTTTTGTTACATAAAGATCAGGAATTAGTTCTGTTTCAAAATCCCCCTTTTTTAATTCCTTCTCTGTTATTCTCCCTTCGTCACCGGGTCTTGATTCTGTGCAGTATATAAAGGGTTTAAAGTCCTTATCCCTTTTCTTTATTTCCCTTAAAACTTTAATAACAGTTGAACTTCTTGAATGGAGTAAAATGTTTTTTTTATCCCTTAAAAGTGGATAAACCTTATCGGAAATTTTTTTAGGGGCTTCTTCAAGTTTTCTTGTTAAATCAATAAGAAAATCTTTTAATTTATCTTCTGGAATTTTAACAGTCTCTTCCATAAGTTTATAAAAAACAGCCATTGATGGGTGGGCTTCAATGATTTTGGATATAGCTTTTAAGAATTCTTCTTTTTCAATTTTTTTTCTTGAAGTTAATACTCCCTTTAAAAAAGTTAAAAGAAGTTCTTCACTTCCGGATTTAAAATCTTTTAAGACCTTATAAACAATGGATTCCATTACATTATTTAAGCGGGGGACGGGACTTGAACCCGCAACCATCGGCTTGGAAGGCCGATGCTCTACCTATTGAGCTACCCCCGCTTTAAATGGGAGGGGAAGGATTTGAACCTTCGTAGGCGTAAAGCCAGCGGGTTTACAGCCCGCCCCCTTTGTCCGCTTGGGTACCCTCCCATATAAGCCGGGGGAGGGATTTGAACCCACGGCCTGCTGATTACAAATCAGCTGCTCTTCCACTGAGCTACCCCGGCCCTTTTATATTATAAAGGAGTGGTTAAAAATTTTTCAAGATTTTTTAAAGAACCTGTAGCCCTGGTTCAGAATCCTTTTCAGTTGTTAAAATATTAATCTTCCCCTTTTTATCTTGAGCTGCCAGTAACATTCCTTCTGAAATTATGCCCTTTATTTTCCTCGGCTCCAAATTTGAAACTATTATTACATTTTTTCCCTTTAATTCCTCCTTTTTATAACTTTCCTTTATCCCAGCAACAATTGTCCTCACTCTATCGCCCGTATCTACCTCAAGTTTATATAACTTATCTGCACCCTTTATATCATAAATCTCTAAAATTTTTCCAACAACAAGTTTTATTTTTCTGAATTCTTCATAGGTTATAAACTCCTCCTTTTTCTCCCTGAGAGCTTCCCGAGCAGTTTTTTCCTTTATTCTCGGAAATAAAATTGAAGGTGTTTTTAAAACTTCACCTTCTTCTAAGGGAATTTCTTTAACTTCATTCCAGAAAGGTTCTTTCAAATTAAATGAATCTCTTAAAACTTTCATTGTTAAGGGTAAAAAGGGATATAAAAGTGAGGATAAAAGTTTTATTGCCTTTAGTGAATTGTAAATTATTGTACTTCCTGAAACTTTATCCTTTTTTAGGACATCCCATGGTTTACAAAAATCTATATATCTATTTACTTCCTGGCTTATTTCAATTATCTCCTGTAAAGCCAGCCTGAATTTAAAATTTTCAAAATATTCTTCAATTCTTAAAATTTTTTCCCCTATAATACTCCACATTTTATTTTCCATTTCCCCTTCTTTCCCTTTTTGAGGAACCCTATTATTAAAGTATTTCTCAAATAATTTAAAAATTCTTGAAACAAGGTTACCTATATCATTTGCAAGATAGGTATCACAATCTCTTTCAAAATCCTCAACTTGAAATTCTGAGTCTTTTGTCTCAGGTAAAACCCTTGAAATTCCAAACCTTATGTAATCAGGATGGTATTTCTTTAGAAATTCATCAAGCCACAAAGCAGCGCCTCTTGAAGTGGACATTTTACCTCCCTTCATAAGAAGATACTGGTTAGCAGGTATCTCTGAGGGAAGGATAAATTCACCATGAGCAATAAGCATTGCTGGCCATATTACTGCATGGAAAACAATGTTATCCTTACCAAGAAAATGAATGAGTTTTGTATCACCATTTTTCCACCATTCTTCCCAATTCCTGTTATTTTTTTCAGCCCATTCCTGGGTAATTGATATATAGCCGATAGGTGCATCAAACCAGACATATAAAACTTTTCTTTTAGACTCCTCAAGAGGAACAGGAACACCCCAGGATAGGTCCCTTGTAATTGACCTTGGTTTCAAACCCTCCTTCACCCACGATAAAGCAAAATTTCTTACAAAATCCTTCCAGTTTTCCTTTTTCTTTAACCATTCTTCAAGATTATTTTTGAGTTTTGGCAGTAAAAAATAATAATTAAAGGTATCTTTTAAATAAGGGGTCCCCCCACAAATTTTACACTTTGGTTCAAGAAGTTCAAAGGTTTCAAGCCACCTTCCACAGTTCTCACACTGATCCCCCCTTGCTCCTTCTGCTTTACAGTAGGGACATATTCCCTCAATGTATCTATCTGGTAAAAATCTTTTACAGTTCTCACAATAGTAATTTTTTTCTTCCCTTCTTTCTATATAACCCTTTTCATAAATTTTTAGGAAAAAATTCTGGGAAAGAGTTTTATGGTGCTCTCTTGTGGTTCTTCCAAAATAATCAAAAGAAATTCCAAGTTTTTCAAAGGAATTTTTTATTACTTCAAAGTAGTGATCAACGAGTTCTTTTGGAGTTTTTTTTTCCTTTTCAGCGCTTATAGTGATGGGAACCCCGTGCTCATCAGTTCCACATATATGAATTACCTCTTTTCTCTTCATTCTTAAATATCTTACATATATATCAGCAGGTAAATAACATCCTGCAATATGACCTAAATGCAGTGGACCATTCGCATAGGGTAAGGCAGATGTTACAAGAATTTTTTCCATGAGATAATTATAAAGGAAAAAATTTTATAAATTAAATTATACTGAAAAAGGTCTTTAAAAATTCTTCATCAAAAATGCAGACTGGGTCTTCTTCAAGGTAATCTCCTTTCATTGTATAAGCTCTTGACCTTGAGCCACCACAAATATCTTTGAAATAGCAAATACCGCATTTACCCTTTAAAAGTTCTGTATTTCTTAAATTCTTCAAAAATTCATGATTCTTATAAACAAAGGATAATTTATTTTCTTTAACATTTCCAAGTTTTAAAGGTAAAAAACCAGAAGGATATATATCTCCCCTATAAGAGACAAAAATAACCCCATTACCATCTCTTACTCCTAAACCCATTTTTCTTGAATCCGCCATTATTTCTTCAATTTTTTTCCCTTTTTCCATTTCCTTTAAAAAATAGAAGACTTTATAAAAGGGTGCCTCGGTTGTTGTTATATGAAAGGGTGCTACTTTTGATTTATCATATAGAAATAAAAGTAAATCCTCTATTTCTTTTTTTGTAGGGAGCTCAAGTTCTGAACCTCTCCCAACAGGAACAAGGAAGAAAATACTCCATCTCTTACAAGGAGGAGAAAAATTTTTTTCAAGTAGATAATAAATTTCCTTTATTCTGCTTATATTTTCTCTTGTACATGTGGTATTGACCTGAACTGGTATTGAAAATTCCTTTGCATAATTTAAAACATTCATTGAATTTTCAAAGGTTCCCTCAACACCCCTGAAAGAATCCTGGGTATTTTTATCCGGACCATCAAGACTTATTCCAAGAGCATAAATTGATAATTCCTTCATTTTTTTAATCTTTTCATAAGTAGCAAGAGGTGATGTGGTGGGAGTTACTGCAACTGGAAGTTTAATATTTTTTGCATACTCAAGAAGTTCAAATAAATCTTCTCTTTTTAAAGGGTCACCACCTGAAATAACAAGGTGAGAACCCATATCCTTTATATCATCCATTAATTTTTTTACCTCTTCGGTTTTAAGCTCAAGGGGGGATCTTTCGGGTATTGCTTCTGCTCTGCAATGTTTGCATTTAAGGTCGCAGGCTATTGTGGACTCAAAATAAACATTTATAGGCTTTTCATATATAAATTTTTTCATTCTTTTATATATATAATTCTCTGAGGATAGGAAATTTCAATTCCCTTACCTTCCAGTTCCCTTTTAATTTCTAAAAGTATTTTTTTCTTTGTTTCATACCAGTTTTTGGTAGGCGACCAGAATCTTGTTGTTATTTCAATTGCATTTAAACCCAAACCGGAGACAAAAACTTCTGGTTTTGGTTCCTTAAGAACAAGTGGATTTTCTAAAAATAAATTTTCAATAATTTTGATTGCCCTATCTGTATTCTCTCTATAACTTATTCCAATTTTATACTCAATTCTCCTTAGAGGATTTTTTACAAAATTTGTTATATTTGAAGTGAAAACCTTTTCATTTGGAATTCTAACATAAGGACCATCATAGGTTTTAATTACTGTTGATATAATACTTATATCCTCTACATAACCTTTCACTCCTTCTATCTCCACCTCGTCACCTATTTTAATTGGTTTTTCAAGTATAAGTAAAATTCCTGAAAAGAGATTTGAAATAATTTTCTGGCTGGAAAAACCAAGTGCAATGCTTAAAATTCCTCCTGCAACAAGAAGGCCAGAAACATTAAAACCTAAAAGAGGTAAAATAGAAATTATAACAATACTGAAGATTCCATATTTGATAATCTTTTCAATTAAAATGAGTTCCTGTTTTTCAAGTTTAACTATCAAAATTTTTCTTATATTGAGATTTAAAATTTTTACAAAAATATATGTGATAAATATGATTAATACCGAAGGGATTAAATTAAAAATTTTTACACTCATAGAAAGTAATTATAAGGATTTTCTGGAATTTTTTTCTTTAATAAGGGAAAATAATATGGAAAGAGAGAGAACGAAAAGCACAAATAAAAGAGCAAGGGTTCCCTTTATTTTATAAAATTCACTTATAAGCATTTTAATTCCTATGAAAATGAGTATAACAGCAAGACCCTTATCAAGATATGTGAATAAATTTATTAAAGTTTCAAGTAAAAAATAAAAGGACCTCAGTCCAAGGATGGCACAAATATTTGAGGTAAAAACTATAAAGGGATCCCTTGTTATTGCAAGTATTGCAGGAACTGAATCCACTGCAAATACAATATCTGTTGTTTCAATAGCAATAAGAACAATAAATAAAGGAGTTAACATAAATTTTCCCTTAACTTTTAAAAAGAATTTTTGACCATGATAATTAGGAGTAAAGGGGAAAAACTTTCTGAAAAAAATTAAAACAGGATTCTTTTCTGGGTGTATCTCCTCCTTTTTTCCTCTTACTAAGTTTATTCCTGAAAAAATTACAATGATACCAAGAACATAAATGAAAAAGTGAAATTTCTTTAGTAAAGCAACACCTGCTAAAATAAAACCAAGCCTCATAACAATTGCCCCGAGAATTCCCCAGAATAAAACTCTGTGCCTTAATTCCTCAGGGACATTAAAGTAATTGAAAATTACAGCAAAAACAAAAATGTTATCAGCAGAAAGGGATAATTCAACAATGTAACCTGTTAAAAATTCAACCCCCTTTTGATTCCCCCATAATAAAAAAATTATAAAATTTATTAAAAGAGATGTTAAAACCCAGAAGATACTGAAGAAGAGTGCTTCTTTAAAGGAGGGAATATGTGCTTTTCTGTGAAAAACTCCAAGGTCAAGAGTTATAGCCAAAATAACAAAAGATAAAAAAATTATCCAAACCCAGATATTTTCAGTCATTTTTAAAAATTGAATTTATTTTACCTTATAAAATTTATTTTTTCAAACTCATCTTAAAAATATAATTTTAGCATTCTTTCTGAATTTTTTATTTTTTATAAAAACAAAATAAACCCCTGATTTTAAATTTTTATTAATAGAGATTTTTGAACCTCTTATATCAAAAAATTCTATTTCTGTTTTTGAGGGGAGTTTTTCTATGATACTTATTACATTTTTATTACCTTTTAATAATGTTTCAAATTTAATATCGTATTTATCTTCAAATTCTTTTTCTTTCACATAGACAGGGTGAGGCCACATGAGAGGCAAAAGAATGTAAGATGGAAAAAAACTATTCGTATATACTTTATTTATTGCTTCTACCTGGTTAGGGTCGTTTCTTATAAAGGGAGCACCTGTTTGAGGATTAATCTCAAATCTTGGATAATTTGTTGAAGAAATTACTATTCTTATTCTGTGATTTTTATTAAATACATATGCAGTGCTCCATAGAGGAATGTAGAAGGTATCAATCTGGTTTGGTATAAGTAATTCTTCATTTTCAAAACCGTGCCTGTGCCTTGCTTTTAAAATGTTATCCTGAACAAGTATTGTTCTTCCGTCAGGGTAAACATCTGCCAATCTAATAGCAAAATCAGTATCAAGGGCATCAGAGGAGGCATAAAGGACCATAATCGGTCTACCAACAACAGCATAGGAGGTGTCAAGCAAGGGGCTTGTATAAACGAGGACATCACTTCTTAAAAGAATTGGAGAGATATCCTTTGGACCATAGGCATCATTTGGTATTCCTATAAATTCATTTCCTCCTATTGTTGGAACAGGGTCCCAGGGTTTTGAGATGTAAGAGGAGTAAGTATCCCCAAGACTGGGTGGGGTTAAGGAAAGGGAAAAATCTGAATGAAGATAAAATTTATAATATTTTACTTGAGGAGGTGGAAAGGTATCAGAGTAATACCATCTGTTAAATAAAGTAGTATCAGGGTCATTAACATCTCCCATTAAATAAAACTCTACCCTTGGTCCGAATATTAAAAAAGAATCATTTATTTCTCCATTTAAATAATAATCATACCATTTGAACTGTAAATCAGCTATTTTAAGATTTGATATCCAATCAGCATTATCGGGGAATGTTAAATCTCCTTGAGTTTTTCGACCGAAAGTCCGGTGTCCCCAGGGTCCTATTATAAGTTTCTGTTTTCCCCTTGCAAAGTTATTTCCAAGGAAATTTATTTTCTGGAAGGCTTCAATCTGGGATTCAAGGAAAATATCAAACCAACCTGTAAAATGAAACATAGGGTAAATTATTGAATCAAGACGGGTATTAAGGTTAAGTTTTTCCCATAAAGTATCGTAAGAGGGATGTTTACAAACTGAATCAATTAAAAAGGGGGTTCCTATACCGTTTAACCAGTTTTCAACGAGCGCCTTTCTGAACTCTCCACCAGGAAAAGCAGCATAAAAATACAGATTATGACAGGCAATCCACGGTATCAGGGTATTTAAAGAAGGGTGAGAGGCACCAGAAGCCATATATTGAGTTATTCCAAGGGCAGAAGGACCAAGCATTCCTATTTTACCATTACAAAAGTTTTGATTTTTAACCCATTCAATTAAATCATATCCATCCCTTAAATTTCCCCATCCATCGGTTAAAAAAACTGTTGGAAAACCTTCAGAACCCTGATAACCCCTTAAACTTTGAATTACAAGAACATAGTTAAAAGAATCACATATAATTGTCCTTGCAGTGTTATCTAAAATCTGGTCTCTTGGATAGGGTGTTCTTGAAATTAAAGCTGGACAGGGTTCGGGAAAATATTGATACCAAAAAGGGTAGCAAATTTCAGTTACAAGTTTTACACCATCCCTCATAGGGACCATAACTGTGTCAACAGAATAGGAGAATAAATTTATTAATATTATAAGTCCCATAATTTAGCTCCTTACCAAATTATAAGGTATTCTATTTTTTCATCACCCTTTGAAACACTTTTTTTTATTTCAGTATGAGCCCTATTAGAACCGAGAATTTTACCCATTTCCTCTATCCAGCCTGCAATCCTCTCTTCAAAATAAGGATCTTTAAAAGGAGCATCTTCTATGGAAACTATTCCTTCATTTTTTTCTTCATCAATTTTGACAATCTTCAATTTCCCCATATTGGGATAATACATTTTATATATAGTTTCTCCCCTTCTTAATGTCCAGGGAATACTTGCCAGTTTAAGGATGAATTTAAAAGGTCCCCTTACAGATTTTCTTGCAGAAAATGCACCCAATTTTCTTGCAAACTCAGGTTTTCCCTCACCGAATGTTTCGCATATTTTTCTGTTTATTTCAAGGAAAAGGTTGCCATCATAATTCGCCGCATCCATCAAAGGACCTTTAAGAATTTTTTTTGAATTCTCTGAAAGCACCTCTTGTAGCTTATTAAACCCTTCTTCTCCATAATTTTCAACTACAAACTCCCTTAGCCCCTTTAAAAGGATTCCTTTAACCTTTATTTCACCCATACACGATTTTAAATCAATTTTAAAAAATTTTTCAAATAAAAGATAACCTCAAAAACCTGTAAAAATATAAAAAGATACGGAGGAAATTAAAATGGATTTGAGAGGAGAAAAAGGTATTAAGAGTGTTTTTATACTAATTCTTAAGGGTTTTTTAATAGGGAAAGTAATTTCAGGCGCCAAATTTTTCCAGTTTACCTGAAAGGGCAAGTAAAAGTGGCATTAATTTATAGCCCTTTATTGTTCCAAGATAACCCTTTAAAACTTCTTTTTCGTCAAATTTTGAGACAGGGTCAGGTTCCTGTATCGGTGAATATATAAGAAGGGGTGTTGGATGCCAGGAGTGACTCTTT
>CBFGJR010000197.1:0-10681 GCA_965649145.1 Caldifarciminota bacterium
TTTATAATTCTTGGTTTTATCTTTTATAAGATAGACATAAGGGTGTTTTTTTCAATTTATAAAAGAATAAATTTCTTACACCTTATTTTATCAATTATATTTTACTATTTAGCTTTTATTTTTCTTTCCATCAGGTGGAAATTGCTTTTACTTGATTATTCAAAAAATTTTACTCTTTCTGAAATTTTTAAAATTTATTTACTTGGTATGGTGATAAATACTGTATCTCCTGCAACCCTGGGTGTTGATGTTTTAAGGGGCTATATGATTGGAGAAAAAATCAAATCCGGGAAATCCTTTGCTTTTGCTTCAGTGTTGGTTGACAGGTTCATAGGTCTTTTTGGTATTTTCTCCTTTGTGCCTTTTGGTATTCTATTTCTAAAAGGTATACCTAATTCCCAAAAATTAATTTTTATTTCCCTTTTATTTTCTTTTATTATAATTTTCCTTTTTTTTATTACCTGGACAGATTTATTTGAAAATATTTACAAAAAAGTTTTAGCAAGATTTCCTCTTACTTTTTTAAGGGATAAACTTTACAGATTTTATGATTCTTTTAAAATTTATTCAAACTACAAGAAACTTTTAATTTTAAGTTATTTCTTGACAATTTTTTTACAATCCCTTTTTTCAATTCAGGCGTATTTCTGCGCAAGGGCTATTTCTGTTAATCTATCCCCTCTTATTTTTATTTTTATAATACCGCTTATTAATTCTCTCAATTCAATTCCTCTTACAATTTCAGGACTTGGAATAAGGGAAGCAGGTTTTTATGCCCTGTTCAGTTCTTATTTTTCCCTTGAGACATCAGTTTCTCTCTCTCTACTTTATTTTATTACTGGTATTGTGGCTAATCTTCCTTTTGCTGTATATTTATTCAAATCTCCTTTCAAAAGTGAAAAAAAGATATAATTTTTTATATAATTAATTTTTAATGGATATTAAAGAGCTATATGAACCTGTAAAAGAAGGTATAGAAAAAGTAAATGAAAAAATTAATGAAATTTTTAGAAAGGATTACTTTCCTTATATACCAGAGAATTTATTAAAAGGAAAAAGACTTAGACCTTTGCTTGTTCTTTATTCTTCTTTTGCCTTTGAGGATTTAAAGGAGGAAAAAATTGATGTTGCCTGTGCTACAGAACTGGTGCATTTTGCTTCTTTGATTCACGATGATGTTGTTGACGGTTCAAACTATAGAAGGAGAGCTTTAACTTTAAATTTTTCATATGGAAATCATACAGCCATTTTAATTGGAGATTATGTTTTTTCCAAAGCAATGGAATTTATAGGAAAGGCTAAGAATGTAAAGCTTTTTGAAATTCTTACACAGACTTCTGTTGAAATGTGTGAGGGTGAAATAATAGATGAATTCCTTGAAAGAAATAAAAGGTTTGATCTGAAAAATTATTTACTTCTTATAGAAAAAAAGACAGCTTCTTTATTTTCAGCTTGTTGTGAAATGGGGGGTATAATTGTTGATTATAAAGATATTGAGCGTTTAAAAAAATTTGGGAAAAAATTTGGGATCCTTTTTCAGATTCTTGATGACCTTTATGACTTTTATAGTGATGGTGAGGATATAGAAAAGGGTAAGATAACACTGCCTCATATTCTTTTTAAAGGAGAAATTGAAAAAAATTTTCCTGAGTTTTTTAAAGAAAAAGATTTTGATTTAAGCAGAAAGATCAGGGATTTTCTTCTCCAAAAAGGTGCTATAGAAAGGAGTTATGATTATTTAATTCCAGAGTTTTTAGAATTGAAAAGTCTTGTTTTGCAATTTGATAAACCAATTAAAAATTACTTATACTCTTTTATTATTTATCTGGAAGAAAATAGGCATTTTTTATTCAATGAAGAAGAGGTTCAATCCCCTTAAAATTTTAATAAAAAATGATATCAAAACTTTTAAAGCCAGAATTTGTAATTTTAGACCTTAAGGGAAAGACAAAGAATGAAGTTTTGAGGGAAATGATTGATGTTTTACCCATCGGTGAGGAAAAGAAAAAAAGTGTATATGAATCGGTTTTAAAACGCGAGGAAATAGGTTCAACTGGTATAGGTAAGGGTATTGCAATTCCTCACTCAAGGAGTGTAATGCTTGATGATGTTTATCTTGTTGTTGGAATAAGTAAAAGGGGTATTGATTTTGATGCGATAGATGGAAAACCTGTTCATCTTATTTTTCTACTTTGTGCTACCCCTATTGATCCAGATTCGAGATATCTCATTACTCTTGGTAAAATTGCACATCTTGCAAGGATACTTTCAAAGGATAAAAATTATTTAAATTTTGATAATGAAAAGAAATTTATAAGTTATCTAAAAGAACTGGAGGCAAAGGGTGGCTAAAGAAAAACTTAATCTTATAAATATTTTAATAGCAATTAATGACCTTGATGCTCAACTCAATATACTTGAAAATCCCTATTATAAAGAACTTGGATTTGAAGTTGATGAAAAAAAAATAGAAAAACTTAAAGAGGTTAAAAAAAAGGAAATGGATAAGCTACCTCCTAATATAAGGGATGAATATGAAATGCTTTCAAAAAGGTATGGAAAAGGTGTTGCTCCTCTTATTGAAGGAACATGTCTAAATTGTTTTGCTGTTCTTCCCACCTCACTCCTTACAGTGGAGGGGAAGACAAAACTTATAAGGTGTCCCAATTGTTCAGTTTTTCTTTACAGGGTTTAAAAAATGGAAGAAAAAACATTACATCAACCCCCAATACAGATAGAACTTGGAGAAAAGGAAGGTGAAGGTATATACTCAAATTTTGTTATGATAATACATTCCCCCTCTGAATTTATTCTTGATTTTGCAAGGATAATGCCAGGAGTTCCTAAGGCAAAAGTGCAGGCAAGGATAATAATGACACCTTCTCATGCTAAATTGCTTTTAAAAGCATTGAGCGATAATATTGAGAAATTTGAGGAAAAATTTGGAGAAATAAAAATACACGAGCAGGAAATTAAAAAAATTGGTTTCTCACCAAAATAGTTAAATAAAATATTGCTTTTTTCATATTTATATATTATATTATAGAAATGAAAATTTTTCTTAAGGAACTGAAAGAAGGAAAGACTGAATTTTGCTATAGTCTTGAAGATAAAGAAAGCGAGGAGTTATTCCAAGATTCTGAAATTAAAAGAGTAAGTTTAAATTCTTCTGGATGGATACAGAGAAAAGGACTTGAGTATGTTTTTTATTTACATGTTAAGGGCAAGGGAGCTTTAATTTGTGCAAGATGCCTTAAGGAATTTGATTTCGGTTTCAATGAAGATTTTACCTATAATATCTTTCTTGGAAAAGACCCTTCTCTTTCTAAAAAAGAATTTAATTTTTCCGATAAAGATGTGGCATCAATTTATGTTGAAAATTATGAGCTGAATGTTTTACCATTAATAAAGGAAATTGTGCTACTTACCATACCTATGAAACCCTTATGTAAAGAAAACTGTAAAGGATTATGTCCTGTTTGTGGAGCAAACAGGAATAATAAAAATTGCGGTCATGAAACTAAGGAAACTTATTCTCCCTTTACTTATTTACTAAAAAGGATAGAAAAAAAAGAATAAGGGTTCTATCCCCCAAAAATTGAAAAATAAAAATGCCAGTACCAAAAAGAAGACATTCCCGTGCAAGAGGAAGAAAAAGGAGAACACACTACAAAGTAAAACCTATGAGTTTATCAAAATGTCCAAACTGTGGAGAGTCCAAACTCCCACACAGGGTTTGCCCTCATTGTGGGTATTACAAAGGTAAAGCTATAATCCAGATAGAGGAAAAAATTAGTTCTTAGTTTAAATGAGGATTGTTCTTGACCTTCTTGGGACAGATAAAGCTCCTTTTCCTGAAATCAGCGGTGCCGAACTTTTTTTAAAAGAAAATCCTGATTCTTTTCTTTATATAGTTGGGACTCCTGAATTTAAAAATCAAATAAAATTTGATGGAAGATACGAGTTTATTGAGGCTGAGAACAGAGTTTATTTTGAGGAAAAACCTTCTGAAGTTTTAAGAACAAAAAAGAATTCAACAATAGCTCTTGGTCTTTCCCTTCTAAGGGATGGTAAAGCTGATGCTTTCGTAAGTGCTGGTAACACTGGAGCTGTTCTTGCCTATTCAATAAAAATTTTAGGAAGGCTGAAGGGCGTTAAAAGACCCGCAATATGTGCCCTTTTTCCTACCCATGAAGGTTTTTGTGCTGTTCTTGATGTGGGTGCTAATGCCTTTGTAAGACCTTTATTTCTTTATCAGTTCGGAGTTATGGGCAAAATATTTGTTGAGGAAATAATGGGTATAAAAAATCCCAGAGTTGCCTTGCTCTCCATAGGTGAAGAAGAGACAAAGGGAAACGAACTTATAATCAAAGCTAAGGAACTCTTTGAGAGGGACCAAAATTTGAATTTTATAGGTTTTATTGAAGGAAATGAAATTTTGAAAGGTAAGGCAGATGTTGTCGTCACAGATGGATTCACAGGAAATACCCTTTTAAAATTTGGTGAGGGTGTTATTGAGTTTACTTATGATTTTTTTCTTGATAAAATCAAAAATTCCTTTAAAAACAAAATTGGATTCTATTTTATGAAAAATTCCTTTAAGTCCTTTTTTAAAAAGTTAAGTTATGAAGAACTCGGGGGAGCTCCTTTGCTTGGTATTAATGGAGATGTTTTTATATCTCATGGAAGGAGTTCAGAGAATGCAATTAAAAATGCTTTAAAATCCGCTTTAAAATTTAGTGATTTAAAGGTAAGTGAAAAGATTGAGAAATTACTTATTGAATTTGAAAAGGTTGACATAGATTAAATTTTTAGAATCCTATCAATTTTGAAAAAGACCCTGAAAAGGAACTCATTTGTATTGTTAAAGGAAAAATTAAGGCACCTAAACAGTTAAGTCTCCTTGTACCAAAAAGAGGCGGTAATAAGCCTATGGAACTTGCTACAATGAGTATAATAATTCCCTTAAAATCTGTTATTAAAAAGGTCAAAAATAATATGAAAATTAGAATAATAATTGATAGTTTTTTGTAAGGTATTCTATGAATGTTTTTTGCTATTAATTTTGAAATCTTTATAGTAAAATAAAAGGATATTAAAGAGGACAAAAGTATTATCCCCACCATTAAAAAATACTCATTGTAAGTTTTTGGACTGTAAAAGATATTTAGCATCCAGGCAGCTCCACCTCTTCTTATGTGGAGAAAGGGAACAAAAAAGAGTAAAAAACCCCCTGCATAATATAAAAATCTGTTTGCACCCTGACCTATTAAAAAAATATCATCTCCTCTCTGAGCCGTTGCATGACCTGAAAGAAAAGCACCGATTCCACCTGTTATAACAGGAAAAAAAGCTGCAAGCCCTCCTCCAAGTGAACCCGCAAATATCCCCCTTAAAATTCTTTGATAATTAGTTATTACTCTATTTTCTACAATCTGTTCAGGTATAATGGGATTAGTTATTATGTTCATTATAAGCCAGGGTATCGCAAAAAGTCCTAAAAATAGTGGCATAAGATTTTGAAAGGATGTTTCAGGATCCATTACCCCCCCTCTTAAAACTATATAACCAAGAATTCCTGAGAGAAAAAAAACAAGAATCCCGACACTTAAGGAACCCCATGCTTCCTTTAATCTTCCAACTTGAGTTTTGTTTCTGTCAGTTGTTCTTGGCCATTCAGATAAAAGCATAAAGGCACCTATTGAAGCTAAAATCCATTCCATATGTGGGGTAAGCAGTTCCCTCAATGGAGGGAGAAGATAAGGTAAAAAGATTGCAAAAATTAATATAAGAAAAGATGCACCGAGGGACCCTGTTAAGGAGAGTAAAACTGCTTCATGAGCCCTTCCATACATGAGGAATTTTTGAGATGGTAAAAGATAAAATAAAGTTGAATCATCATTTGTGGAAAAATATATTGCTGGTAAAATTCCTGCAAAAGTGTATCCAACAATAGAGCCGGCAAAAAAGTAGGGAATAAGATTTAAGGGTAAAAAATTACTTTGAACTTCAATAAATATAAATAAGGCTAAAATGTTATAAATATGAAGCGCAGGAATCCATGAGAAAAGAATCCCTGTTACTGTTCCTGCAAGGGAAATTAAAAGTGGATAAATTAAATTCATTTTAAAGGCACTATATCATCCTTAATTCTTGGTACAAGTTCCACTTTACCTTTATATTCCTTTAATTCCCCTGCAACAATAATGTTATCCCCCTCTTTAAATGTTCCTTTTAAATTTTCCCAAATATCCTTCCATAGCCAGATAGTTAATTCACTTCCTTCATCTTCAAGAATTACTCTTGTTCCAGGCTTAAATTCTTTAATCTCCTTCACCTTTCCTTTTATTTTTAAAAATTCCCCAATATTCTTTTGAATCGCTTCTGAAATTTTATATGGATTTTGGGGATAAGAAATTATTTTTAAACTTTTTACATTCTTTTCCATTTTACCCTTGTATTCCTTTTCATATATCTCAAATTCCACTCTGGAGCCGGTTAGGAGTTTGTTTGATTCCCCTTTATAATTTTTTTCAAGTGTGCTTTTCCATAAGGTGACCTCCTCAATTCCTTTTTCAGTTTTTATATTTAACTTTATTCCCTTTTTAAAAGTAAACCCTGAAAGAATTTCACCCTTTAACTTTAAAACTTCCCCTTTTGGGGTAAGGGTAATTTCTTTTTTACCTAAAACACTTACATCACTTACATAGTGGGGTATAATTTCAGGCTTATCCTTGTATAGAAACACTGCTCCCTTTACTCTTATAACAGTTCCTTTTTCGAGAGCAAGGATTTTTTCTTTTTCTTTATAATAAAAGGGAATAAAGACCGTGATATTCGCATTCTCATTCTGTATTCTTAGACCTATTGAATAATTTCTGTACCGATTAATTGAATAAATGGTTCCTTCAGTTTCAATCCTTTTTCCTGCCAGGCTATCGGTTATTTCTTCAATTTTTATGTTCTTAGGTTCAGGTATTTTTATTTTTAAATCCTTTATACTATTGATGGTTAAAATAAAATTTTCTCTTGCATATAGAGTTCCTATGACAAAAACAGAATCACCAATTGCAGGGTATAAATCTTTTTCTATAATTTCTTTTGCTACATCTCTGAAAGCCCTTACTTTAATACTTCCTGTTCCATCATTAAGCCAGAAAGAAAAATATCCTCCTTTTTCTTCATCGTAATAGGGTGATGATTCTACAATGCCCTTCATACTGATTTTTGCAAAATTCATTGTAGGTTTTAAGTCTTTAATCTTTATGTAAGGTGCAGTTTCTGCTCTTGCTGATATAAAAAGAAAGAGAACACCACCTATAGCAAGAATCAAGGTTATCCATCTTAAGAATTCAATTCCAACAGCTTTTAATTGTTCTTCGCCACAATAAGGACATATATCCTTATTGCCTATGTATCTTCCACAGTTAAAACATATTTTCATTTTTTCCATTGATTTAATTATAAGAAAAAATAATTTGAAAGAAAATTCCTATTAATCTTAAAATGTTCTATGCTAATACTCGGAATTTCAGGTTCCCCCCATAAAAAAGGAAAGGTTACTTTATTATTAAATTCTGTTTTAGAAAAAGCAAAAGAGCTTGGAGCGGAAATAGAAATTATCTTCCTTGTGGATTATCCGATTTCTCACTGTATGGGATGTTATTCAAAGAACAGATTGGAGTGCAATCCTCAAGTTTTTAAAGGAATGTTTCCGACACTTTATGATAAAATATTAAAGGCAGATGGAATTGTTTTCGGAACCCCTGTTTACTGGTTTGCACCCTCAGGCTTAATGAAAAATTTTATTGACCTTTTAACATCTTTGGATAATATTGAGCCTTTACTTGCTGGAAAGGTTGTTTCCTGTGTTGTTTCCTGTGAGGAAGATGGAGCCATAAGTACAGCTTCCTCTATAATTATTCCTTTAAATCTTATGGGAGCAATTATACCTCCTTACTCTATTACTTACATATCAGGACCAATTGAAAATAATATGGATACCCTTTTAGAATGTGATAGAATTGCAAAGAATATGGTTGAAACCATAAAAAGAACAAGCGATTTAAAAAATGATTTCTGGTTCAGACCTTTGAAAAAAGAGTATGAAAATTAAGAGCATAACCCTTCACGGTTTTAAGTCCTTCTATGAAAGAGAAGAAATAATTTTTTCAGATAAAATATCCCTTGTAATTGGACCGAATGGTTGCGGAAAAACCAATATTTTTGAGGCTGTTAGATTTGTTCTGGGAGAGTCAAGGTTAAATAAATTAAGGATAAGAGAGTTAAGAGATTTAATTTTTTCAGGGACAAAAGAAAAAAAAGCATCTCCTTATGCAGAAGTTTCAATTGTTTTAGAAAATGAGAGTGGCAAAAGTAAATTTACAAGAAGGGTATACAGGGACAATTCCCAGGAATTTTTTTTAAATGATGATAAAGTTTCAGAAAAACATTACAGGGAGGAAATTGAAAATATTTTTGGTAAAAAGAGTTATTCACATTTTCAGTGGGAAGATGTTGAGGAATTGATAAGAAAACCCAGAGAAAGAATAAAGGAGATGATTTTAGAGGGTTGTGAACTGTATGATTTTGACCATAAAAAGAAAGTTATGGAAAAAAGGCTTGAGAAGGCAGAAAGAGAACTGAAGGGTTTTGAAATAGTTATTAAAGATAAAGAGGAAAGAATAAAAAAACTTGAAGAAGAAAGAAAAAGGGCTTTAATGTATCGAAACCTTCAGGAAATTTTAAAGGAAAAGAAAGTGCTTCTAATTAAGGCTGAATATTCAAAACTTTTAAAAGATAAAGTGAAAAAGGAAAAAGAACTGAAAGAAAATGAAGAATTTTTTAAAAAACTTGAGGAGGAAATTTTTATTCTGAAAAGAGAAATTGAAGAAATAAAATCAGAAAGAGAAAATTTGTTAAAGGAAGAAGAGTTGTTAAAGAATTTGAAAAAACCTTTAGAAAATAAAAGGGAAAAAATTCTTTCAGAAATTAATAGGAAATATGGGGAGTTTTCAGGTTTAAAGGATAGGGAAAATTATCTTAATTTACTAATAGAAGAAAGAAAAAGAGAAATTGAAAAATTAAAGGAAATTTTGAAAGATAAAACAGTTTATGAGGAAATTGATGAAGCCGGTTTAGAGAAAGTTGAAAAAGAATTTTCTGAAACTTTAAAGAAAATCAGAGAGATTGAGAGTGAAGTTTTGAAATTGAAAATTAAAAATGATGAGTTAAATGTGAGATTAAAAAATATTTTAAATAGAGAGGAGAATTTGAAAATGGAAATGATGGAAATGCAAAGTAAAAGAAAAATTAAAGATGACGAGATTACAAGCCTTAAAAAAGAAAGAGAGAAACTCGAAAGTATATATATTGAAATTGAAAAAAAATTTAAGGAACAGGATAAGGAGGAAAATTTTTTGAGAGCTTCATTGGAAAAGATTGAAAAAGAGGTAAATATATTAGAAGGGGAACTTTTGAAATTAAAATCAGCAAGGGAAGTTGATGAAAATTTTCTTCCAGAACTTTCCCTTTTATCCTCTTATATAGATTTTAATATTGAAGATAGATTTATCTATGTAATTGATGACCTCCTTGACGCAAAAATTCTGAATAATGAGAATATAAATGATAACATAGAGGAATTCCTTGAAAAAGGAGGAAAAATAATAATTGAAAGAGAAGAATTTAAAGGTGAAATACCACCTGTGTTAAAAAGAAAAGAGGGTATAGGTGATCTTTTAAATACAAGATTCCTGAATTTTAAATTTTTTAAAAATTTTAAAGAGGGAATAACTGCCTGGAAGAATAAAGAATGTGATTATACAGTTACAGAGGATGGGTTTATAATCACAAAGGAGGGGGTTTTAAGAAAAATCTTTACTCAAAAGATTGAAAAAAATAAAAGAATAAAAGAGATAGAAAAAATATTACCAGAAAAGAAAAAAGAATTTAGAGAAAATAAGGATAAACTTGAAGATTTAAAAAATAATATTGAGAAAATTTTAAAGGAAAGGGAAAACCTAAGAGGAAATCTTTTTAATTTAAATTTAAAGATAAACGAGATAAATTCAGAAATTAACTTTTTATCTCTTAATCTTGCAAAACTGAAAGAGGATTTGGATAAGAGCGAGAAAGATTTAGAGGAAATAAAAAGAGAAAGGGAAGATGTTCTTTTTAAAACAAATGAAAAGGAAAAAGAATTAAAGGAACTTAAAGTTAAGGAGGTAAATTTTTCAAAAAAAATTAAGGAAATTAAATTAATCAGGGAAAACATAAAGGAATTAAGGAATATAAGAGAAAAAATTGAAATTTATGAAAAATCTTTAAAGGAAAGAGAAGAAGAACTCTTCAATGTGAAAGAAAAAATAAAAAGTTTAGAAGAAGATTTAAAAAAACTTGAATATGAAAGAAAAAAAATAGAGGAAGAACTTTTTGAAATAAATAAAAAAGAGGTAGAACTCCAGGATAAAATTAAATTAATAAATAATAAATATGAGGAAAAGATAGATTTATATCATGTAAAGGAAAAAAGTATTGATAAGATTTCAGAAAGGATTATAAAGTTAAAACAGGAGATTGACGAAATTGAAAAAAATATGGAGTTTTATCCGGATAATGTCGAATTTATCTCTGATAATATTTCAATTAAAAAGTTAAAAGAGGAAATAGAGGAGATTGA
>CBFGJR010000197.1:10691-12790 GCA_965649145.1 Caldifarciminota bacterium
AAGAGTATAAAATTCTTGAAAGGGATTATTTTGAAAAAATAGATGCCTATAAGGATTTAAAAGAAAGTATTGATAAGTTGAAGGAATCTATAAGAATTATGGAGGGAAGGGGAAAAGTTAAATATATAGAATTTCTTGAACTTTTCAAAGAGGAATTAAAAAAGGTTTCTGGTGTTTTAATGGGAGGTGAAATTAAAATAAAACCTTTGGATGAAAGGAATATTCTTGAATCTGAACTTGTTATAGATGTTTCTCCAAGTGGTAAAAAGGTAAGATCAGTACTTTTACTTTCTGGAGGTGAAAGAAGTTTATTTGCACTTACAGTTTTATTTGCGCTTGCAAAACTTTCACCTTCTATATTATTTGCCTTAGATGAAGTTGATGCTGCTCTTGATGATTCAAATACCTTAAGGTTTAGAAGCTACGTAGAAGACCTTTCTGACACTTCACAGATTTTGATTATAACTCATAATAAAAGAACAATGGAAATAGCAGATAGGGTTTATGGGATTACAATGGAGAAGGGAATTTCCAAAATATATGGAGTTAAGTTTGAAAATTAAAGATTTTTAACTTTTGAAAGAGAATTGGATTTATCTTAGGAAAATTGCAGCAATGGTTAAATAGGAAAAAGTGCCAAGTATATCTGCAATTGTTGTTACAAGAGGAGCACTGGCAGAAGCAGGATCCTTTTTTAATTTTGTTAGGATGAAAGGTAAAGATGTTCCCACTAAACTTCCAATTATAACATTTATAATCATAGCGAGAACAATACAGGAGGTTATAATTAAGGATTTACTTCTTAATATTCCTATTAAAGAAATTCCTAAACCAAGAGATATACCAAGTGAAGAAGAAATAAAAATTTCTCTTAAAATTAAATAAAAGTAATCCTTTATTTCCACATTCTTCAAAGCCATTGCTCTTATTACAAGGGTAGCCGATTGAGAACCTGCATTACCTGCTGTATCTATAATAACTGGTAAAAAAGTTACAAGAACAATATATTTTGATATAGTTTCTGTGAAACTGTTAATAATTCCTCCAGTTATAAGATTTATGAAAAGTAAAAGTAAAAGCCAGCCAATTCTGCTTTTATATAACTTTATTAAAGGAATTTCTTTTATTTTTGTTATTAAATCAGGTCCAATTAAGTCAGTATGTATTGCTGATATTTTAGTTATATCTTCAGTTTGCTCCTCTTCCATAACATCCATAATATCATCTACAGTTACTATACCCAGAAGATGATTTTCATTATCTACCACTGGAAGTGAGATTAAATTATATTTTTTCATAATAAGAGCAGCACTTTCCTGATCTTCATAAGGACTAACTGATATAAAATTGTAATCCATTAAAGATTCAATTTTATCATCAGGATTTGCAAGTATAATTTTTCTTAAAGGTATATCATCAATTAAACGGAAGTTTTCATCAACGACATAAATCATATTTATGGTTTCTGCATCCACCCCATTTTTCCTAATATGCTCTAATGCTTTTTTTACTGAAAAATCTTTTCTCAATGTGACATAATCAGGGGTCATAAGCCTTCCAACACTTCCTCTTGGATAACCCAAAAGTGTAAGTGCTTCTTTCCTTTCCTCTGGTGGTAAAAGATTAAGGAGTTTTCTTGTAAGGGAAGGAGAAACCTCTTCAAGAAGAGATGTTCTATCATCCGGTGATAATTCTGATAGAATAATTTTTATTTCCTCATCTTTCAAACCCCTTATAAATTCCTCCTGGACAATACTATCAAATTCTGAGAATACTTCTGTTTGGAGGTCCTTAGGAAGCATAAGAAATACAGATATTGCCTCTTCCCTTTTTAAATCTTCAAGCAATTCTGCTATATCTGCCGGCTCAAAACTACTTAAAGCAGTTTTTAATTCTCTGTAACTTTTATTTTTTATAAGTTCCTCTATCTCAGGTTTTAAAAGTTCTGCAAGAGATAGTGTTTTTTTTCTCTTTTCCATTGGTTTTAATTATAAATAAAAGATTTATTTCTTGTAAATTATTTTCCCCTCAAATTTTGAAGAATTTCCTTTTATATCTTCAGCATAAATTTCTACCTTGCTTTCTTTTCTATTTAAAAT
>CBFGJR010000198.1:0-3528 GCA_965649145.1 Caldifarciminota bacterium
TGAATAAAAATCTCTTTATAAATGCCATAAAAACTGTATAAATAAAAAGATAATAAATTCCCCATTTTATTGAAGTAGAAATAGATATAGAAAAAAGTAAAATTAAAGAAAAAAAAGGTAACCTTATGTTTCCTGATGCAATGTTTTTACTTAAATAATAAAGAAATATAAGGGATAAGATAGTAATTAAGAAGATTTGGAAAAAATATTTTAAATAAGCTCTTTCAGACATTTTAAAACTCCCTCTACCATTTTTTCAGTGGTAAATAAATTTTTGTATCTTGTATAACCCTTCTCCCCCATTTCTTTTCTTAAATTTTCATTTTCATAATAAAGGAGAATTTTTTCGCATATATCTTCCAAATTTTCCTTTTCTGATAAGAGAGCTGCATTATCTACAATTTC
This sequence comes from Caldifarciminota bacterium, assembly GCA_965649145.1. Taxonomy (GTDB): domain Bacteria; phylum Hydrothermota; class Hydrothermia; order Hydrothermales; family JAJRUZ01; genus JBCNVI01. Next base: position 406 of record CBFGJR010000198.1, read on the forward strand.
AGGTAGTGATGCTACTTTTGTCACTATTATTGGTTTTTTCATTGCCATTGCTTCAACAACAACCCTACCAAACCCTTCCCTTGTCCTTGGTATATGGAGAAAAATATCACATTCTTTATAAAAAGAAAAAACATCCTCTCTTCTTCCCCATAAAAAAACATTTTCTATATCTTCTTCCTTTATCTTTTTTATGATTTTCTCTTTAAATTTTTTCTCACCAGAATGGATAGCATCTCCCACAATCCAGAAATCAAATTCTTTTAATCTTTTAGCACATTCAACTATTAAATCCTGACCCTTCCAGAACTGGATATTTCCAACACTCAATATTGTAAATCTTCGCTTTTTAATGTTATTTTCTTCTATCTTTTCTGGCAATTTTATTCCATTGTAAATAACTCTTATCTTATTTTTATAGGGGAAAAATTTTTTAACAATTTCAGAAACTGCAATTATTCTATCAGGAAAAATAGAAAAAATTTTAAAGATAAATTTGGAACTTTCCTCCGGTAAATCTCTGAAATGCCAGACTAATTTTCTATCTTTTTTTAACAGAGAGGAAAATAAATGCATTTTCATTGAATGAGTATAAAGGATAAAAGGGTCAAAATCTTTTATGATTTTATTCAAATCTTTTAAAATTTTCGGAAGTTCCCTTTTGAATAAGGGTAAGAAAATTTTTCTTTTTGTTTTCCATATGGGAGAATTTTGTTGAGGCAATTTATAAACTTTTATTCCTTCCTTTTTTGCCATTTCGTATAACTCACCTTCGGGTACCAAAAGGGCAACATTAAAAAAGTTCTTTAAACCTTTTAAAACATCCCACATACTTTTTTCTCCACCTATATAATAGGGAGAATGAGTTGCAAAAAGCACTTTCTTCATCCGGGATAAAAGCCTTCTTTTATTTCAAAATCTTTTATACCATCAAATCTTTTCAAACTGAATTCCCATGGAAGAGGTAAATTTTCAAGGACACACTCAGCAAGTACTTCTGAAAGAGCAGGTGATCTCATTATTCCTAATCCGTTAAAACCACAGAATATATAAAAGTTTTCGATATTTTCAATTTTTGAAACAATAGGTTTTCTGTCAGGAGTTGCAAGACATAGGTATGCCCATCCTCCTTTTATACTAAATTCTTCTGCACCTTCAATAATTTGTGGAAGTTTTTGTGAAATATTGAAAAGAAACTCTTCATCATTATAGGTTTTGAAATTGTTAATATCCTCTTCCTTTCTTTCAGTTCCATCACCGAGTAAAATTTCCTTTTTTAATTCCTTTCTTAAATAAATTCCATGATGAATGTCATTATATATAGGCAAATCAATTTCTCCTTTCAATTCTAAAATAACTGATTGTGTTCTGTAAGGCTTCACCGGTATATTTATACCTTCTCTTTTAAGAATTTCCTTAGTCCAAATTCCTGTTGCAAGTATATATTTATCAAAATAAAATTTGCCTCTTTTTGTAATAAGTGCTTTTACTTTTCCATCTTTTATTTCAAATCCTTTTATTTCATTAAAAAATTTAAATTCATGATTTTTATTTTTCAAATAGGAATAAATTGAATACAATAACTCTCCTGGATCAACATAAAAACCATTTTTAGAAATAATATATTTTTTTTCTTCTTTAAAAACAGGATAAAATTTTTTTAAGTCACTAAGGGAAAATATTTCAAATTCAACAAATTTTTTTCTTAATAAATCTTCAAGGATATTTTTTTTCTCCTCATCCTTAATTCCTGTTACTGTGTCAAATTTTTTTAAAAATTTAAATTTACTTTTTTCATTTATATCTTCAAGTATTTTAATTGTTCTTTTTGATAATTCAATATCTATTTCATCAAAAAGATGAGTTACAACAATCCCCGCACTTTTTCCTGTTGTTCCAGAAGCAAGGACTTCTCTGTCAAAAACAGTGATTCTCTTTGCACCAAATTTATCCAGAAAGTAAGATGTCATTATTCCAGCAATACCAGCACCAATAATGCAGATTTTATCTTCTTTCATGAGTTCCTGAGGGCGTTTTCTATATCCATAATTATATCCTCAATATTTTCAATTCCAACTGAAATGCGAATAAGTCCAGGATGTATCCCTGCTTTTAAAAGTTCTTCTTCATTCATTGTAGAATGAGTCATTGAGGCAGGATGTTCCACAAGGGTCTCAACTGCTCCGAGACTTACAGCTTTTACACAGAGATTCAAGGAATTAATAAATTTCATAGCACCCTCTTTTCCATTTTTATGTATAAAAGAAAGCATACCGGAAAAGCCCTTTTTCATCTGTTTTTTTGCAATTTTATGCATTTCAAAGTCAGGTAGACCCGGATAAAATACTTTTTCTACCTTTGGATGTTCGTTTAAAAATTTTGCTAAATTTAAGGCATTTTCAGAATGAACTTTCATTCTCAGAGCAAGAGTTTTAATGCCCCTTAGGGTAAGCCAGGCATTAAAAGGTGATATACAGGCTCCTATGTGAGCTTTTTCTTCTTTGTCAATTTCTTCAATTATTTCTTTTTTACCTATTAAAGCACCACCAATTAAATCTGTATGTCCACCCAAATATTTTGTTAGAGAATGTATAACAATATCAGCACCTAGCTCAAGTGGTCTCTGGTGATAGGGGGTTGCAAAAGTATTATCAACGGCAAAAATTATTCCTTTTTCCTTTGCAATTTTTGAGGTTTCTTCTATATCTATAATATCAAGAGTAGGATTGGTGGGTGTCTCTATGTATATGAGTTTTGTTTTTCTGTCAATTTCCTCTTTTAATTTTTCAGTAAACTTTTTAGCAGGAATACCTTTAAAAGTAAATAATCCCTTTTTTTCAAGCCTTTTGAATAAAGCAAAAGTTCCTCCATATAAGGGGTCAGAGTATATCACCTTATCACCTTGTTTTAAAAGAGAAAAAATAAGAGCTGATATTGCACCCATGCCGGAAGAAAAAGCAAGAGATTTTTCTCCATTTTCAAGTTCTTTAAGTGTTTCTTCAAGAATTCTTATTGTTGGGTTAGAAAGACGGGTATAAATAAAACCATCTTTTTTACCATCGAAAAGCTCAGCACCTTCATCAGCAGATTCAAAATAAAAAGTTGAGGAAAGATGTATAGGGGCTG
>CBFGJR010000198.1:3538-12412 GCA_965649145.1 Caldifarciminota bacterium
AATTTTTCTATTATGAACACAGATTGTTTCAAATTTTCTTTCTTTCATTATATAAATTTTATTTTTTAAAAGGGATTCAGACCCTTTTCCAGATTTTTTCCAGCTCATAGGAAATTTCACCAAGGGTACATCTTGCCTTAACACAATCAACAATATAATTCATAAGGTTTTCTCCCTTTAAAATTCCTTCCCTCAAAGCAGAAAGAGTTTCTTCTACTCTGCTTTTTTCTCTTTTTTTCTTAAATTCCCTTATTCTTTTTATTTCCTCTTTTTCTCCTTTACTTTTTATTTTAAATATTTTAATTTTTTCTTCCTTTTCCTTTTTGAAGATATTAATACCTACAATTTTTTTAGTTCCTTCTTCTATCTCCTTTTGTTCTTTATAAGCATTCTCTTCAATCCACTTCTGAAATAATCCTTTTTCTATGCATTCTGCAGCTCCCCCCTTTTCCTCTATTTCATTTAATAAATTAAAAACTTCTCCTTCAATTTCTCTTGTTAATTTTTCTACATAATAAGAACCTCCCAGAGGGTCTGTTACTTCTGGGATTCCTGTTTCATAAGCAAGAATCTGTTGTGTTCTTAAGGCTAAAAGTGCTGATTCTTCTCTTGGAAGGGATAATGCCTCATCAAAGCTGTTTGTGTGTAAACTTTGAGTTCCTCCTAAAACAGCGGATAAAGCCTGATAAGAAACCCTTATTATATTTAAGAGTGGATCCTGTGCTTGAAGGGTTGAACCTGCTGTTTGTGTATGAAATCTTAAATGCATTGCTTTTTCATCTTTAACTTTAAATCTTTCCTTCATTATTTGAGCCCAAACCCTCCTTGCTGCCCTGAACTTGGCTATTTCCTCAAAAAAATTGTTATTGGCGGAAAAGAAAAAGGATATTCTTTTACCAATAATTTCAGGTTCAATACCTCTTTCAAGGAGTCCCTTTACATATTCAATTGCATCAGAAATGGTAAAGGCTACTTCCTGAATTGCATTTGCGCCTTTTTCTCTGTAATGATAACCACTTACTGAAACAGGATAAAAATTGGGGACATTTTTAAGGCAAAACTCCATAACATCAAGGGAAAGTTTTAGAGATTCCCTTACAGGATAAATGTAATTTCCCCTTGCTGCAAATTCCTTTAAAATATCATTCTGAATTGTTCCCCTTAATTTATCCCGAGAGACTTTTCTTTCATCAGCAATTGAAAGATAAAAGGCTAAAAGGATACCAGCTGTTGCATTAATTGTCATAGAAAGGGAAATTTTATCAATTTCTATATCCTTTAAAACCCTGTCCATGGATTCTATACTCCATACAGATACCCCAACTCTGCCCACCTCCCCTTTTGAAAGTTTGTGGTCAGGGTCTAAACCCAGTTGAGTTGGTAAATCAAAAGCCAAAGAAAGACCTGTCTGACCTTCCTTTATCATTTTTTTAAATCTCTGGTTTGTTTCTTCAGGTGTTCCAAATCCTGTATATTGCCTCATTGTCCAGAGTTTTTGTGAGTACATTTCTTTATATATAGCTCTTGTGAAGGGATATTTACCAGGTTCTGAATCTCCTTCTAAAAAGTTATATTCAGATAGATCTTCTTTTGTATAATATTTTTTATTCTTCATTCAATAATAAAAAGAAGTTCGCCCTTTTTAACAATTTTTTCTTCTTCCGCAAAAGATTTTATAATTTTGCCCTCTTTTTTTGATTTTATCTCGTTTTGCATTTTCATTGCTTCTATAATGCAAAGGGACTCATCTATATTAACTTTCTCCTTTTCTCTTTTAAATACTTTTACTATTTTTCCTGACATTGGAGAAATAATCCTTGAATTATTTTCTTTTTCTTCCTTGAGAACTTCTTTTATTTTTTTTTCAAAAAGAAAATTTCCGTAGGGTGAAAAAATCAAGGCTTTATTCCCTTTATACTCAATATAAAAGGTTAAGAATCTATTATTTTTTACTATTATTTTTAGGGGTGTTCCTGGTAAGTCTAAAATTTTATTTTTCATCCAGAGACTGTAAATTCAAGATTGTCCCTTTATCCGATATAACTACCTTAACTTTATCTGATAGTTTATCCACATAAAGATAATTTATGAACATGGGGTTTTTCTTCAGTTCTTCGCTTATAATTCTTATGGCATCTGCTTTACCTTTTGCTTCAATTTTTTTTCTTTCTGCTTCCTTTCTTTCTTTTTCAAGAAGGTATTCCATTCTTTCCGCTTCCTGCTGAGCTATTTGTTTTTCCTCAATTGCTTTTGCAAAATCCGGTGTAAAGTGTACATCTCTTAAAATGACTGCTTCAATTAAGAATCCATCTTTCTCAAGTCTTTCTTTCACCTTTTTTTCAATTTCCTTTTGAATTTCTTCTCTTCTTGAGGAATAAATTTCTATTACCGAGTGGGAGGATATAGTGTGCCTTGTTTCTGATCTTATTGCTGGTCTGAGTACTTTCTCATTGTAGTCTGGACCGATTTCTCTGTGAACTTTTATAATATTTTCTAACGGAATCCTGAACCAGCATGTTAGGTCAAGTCCTACCTGAAGTCCTTCTTTTGTTGGGGACCATAGAGAGTCATCTATATTCCTTTTTTCGCCTTCACCTTTTCTAGCAGTCATTGTGTATTCCTGTCTCCTAACATTGTATAGGTGAGTTTTATAGAAAAATCTTGGAACAAACTGGAGTCCTTCACTTTTTATTCCATATTTCTTTGTGAAGATATTGAAAGTTAAAAGTGCATGTCCTATAGGGACTTCTCTAAAACTTGAAATAATATAGAATAAAATAAGGAGGGAGAAAACAAAAAGTATAAGTTGGGGAGTTATTTCAATTTTTCTAACTGGTATAATTTCACCTCTTTTTTCAGTTAATACTACTTTAAAGGCAAATCTATATATAAGGTAAAGAAAAACCCATATAATTATAATTGATATTAAAAGTTCTATCATTTTTTAATCCTCTTTTTATTGACTTTTTTTTATATCTTATATTATAATAAAAAAATGAACAAAAAGTTCAATTCTTTAAAAATGAATAATTTTTATGCTGGGTAAAAAAAGAGGTTTGCTTGGTATTGATGTGGGTTCCTCTGGAGTGAGGATATCCCTCCTTGAAGGTTCAAGGGAAAGTGCAAAAGTTAAAGAAATGTGGAAAACTGATTTGCCTGAAGAGGCAATAGCTGAAGGTGAAATAATTGAAAGAGACACTGTTATTGATGTTTTACAGAGATATATTCAGGAAAAAAAGCCATTTATTAAAAATGTTGCTACATTTATTCCTAATCCAAGAGCAATTAATATAAAAAGGATAAAGATGGATAAGTTACCACCAGAGGAGATAAAGGAACAGATAAAATGGCAGGCTGAACAATATTTTGGTGTGGATCCTACTGAAATATCAGTAGATGGAGATATTGTGGATCCTGATGTAAGTGAAACAGAAATTGAAGTTTTATTAGTTGCTGCCAGAAATGAAGCTATAATGGATTATGTTCATGTTTTAAAATCTGCTGGATTTACGCCCAAGATTCTTGATGTGGCTGTTTTATCTCTTTATAATTTGTTTGAATTTAATTACCCTGAAATTGCAAAAAGTGACAGTATAAAGGGAATATTGCATATTGGGAAGAGCTTTTCCACTATGTTTTATTTTGCAAACACAGGTCCCTATTTGATTAGAGATATAAGGACAAGTGTAAGGAATCTTATAAATTTAATGCAGGAAAGGCTCGATCTTTCCTATTCAGACAGTTTACTTATAATAAAAGGTGAAAAAGAAGCTTCCTCTGCCGTCACTTACGAGGTTTATAGAGATTATATTACGAGCATTGCAGAAGAAGCAAGGAGAACTTTTGCTTATATAGAAAAGAAGGAAGTACCTGATATTATCTATGTGTCAGGAGGTGGAACTTTAATTCCGGAATTCACTCAAAATCTATCAGAAGCTCTTGGAGTGAAAGTAGAAAGACTTAACCCCTTTGAAAGAGTAGATCTCCCAGAGACTTTTCTTGAATTAGGTTCAAAAGAGGTAATTGGAGCTATTTTTGCTCCGTCCTTGGGTTTATCGTTAAGGGGGATATTATGATTAAAATAAATTTATTGCCTCCAGAGGAAAAAATAGAAAGAAAATTTAAGATAACACTTCCTCCTATAGGGATTTATGAAATTGCTGGAACACTCATACTTTCACTTTCTATTCTATGGGCATTCTTTTCTTTTTCTGCTTCCAGAGTGAAGATTTCTGGTTTGAAAAGTCAGATAAAAAGAGACAGCACTGAACTTGTGGCACTGAGAGAAGTTCAAAAGAAGGTTAATGAACTGGAAACAAAGAAAAGAGATTTTGAAAATAAGGTAAATATAGCAAAGAGTCTTCTCTCAAGTATAAATACTGAGGTTATGATCCTTGACGAATTTTCAAAAGCTCTCCCTGAATATGTGTGGATTATTTCCTTTTCCCATACAGGAAATATAATAAGAATTGAAGGTGCTTCCTTTTCTAATTTATTTATTGCAGATTTTATTCAAAATATAAAATCCTCTTCTTTATTTGGTGAAAATGTGATACTTGAAAAAATTGATGTGAAAAAAGAGGAAGAAACCGAATATTTAACATTTACTATGCAAATTCCTATCAGAGCATCCGTAGGTGTACCTTTTGAACAGGAGGTAAAATAATGGATAATAAATTAAGATATTTTATAATTACCGCAGGAATTGGTATCATCATATTTATAATTTATCACTTTCTTATATATAATAAAATGAAAATGCAGATTAAAAGTCTTGAATCTAAATATTCAAAAATTTCAAAGGAACTTCAAACAGCCCGTATAGCGGCAGCTAGGCTTCCAGAGCTGGAGATTGAAATTAAAAAACTTCAGTATTTATGGGAAAAGGCTCTTAAACTTTTACCCCCAGAAGAGAAACCAGAAGAAGTTATAACTTTACTTCAACAGAGGGGAACTCAAAATAGTGTCAAAATTGTTAAACTTTCAAGAAATCCTCCTGTCTCAAAAGGTGAATATACAGAACTTCCCTATTCTCTTGAAGTGACTTCTAATTTTCATGACCTTGTAAATTTTATTTCTGAACTTTCCACATTATCAAGGCTTGTGACAGTTGAAGGGATAAAGATAGGTCAATCTAAATCCGAAGATAAAAGTTGTGATGCCTCCTTTGTTGCTAAATTTTATACTGTTTCTACAATAGGAGGAGCCGAAGCCCCCAAGGAAGTTGGACCTCGAAAGACCAAAAGGAGGTAGAATATGAAAAAGATTGTTTTTTTGATTTTATTGCTTATATTTTCAGTGAATTGTAAAAGGGGAAAGTTAGAGAAAATAGATGTAAAAAGGGAAACTCCCAAAACAGGGTTTGTTCTTGGTCAGGAGATAGACACAGTTAAGCTAAAGGAAGAGCTTCTACCCAAGGGATATAACTATGACCCTGGAAATAGAAGGGACCCTTTTCTTTCTCTTGTAGGTAAAGGTTATAAAAGAACCCAGGAGGAAATTGTTGATCTTTCTAATCTTAAGTTAGTTGGAATAATGAAAGGACAAAAGGGTAATGTTGCTCTTTTTGAAGCTCCTGATGGAAGAAGTTATACAATAAGGCAGGGGGATGCTGTAAGAAATGGTTATGTGAAGGATATAAGGGATAAAGAAGTGATAGTTGAGATAACTGCCTATGGTGTCCCTATAACAGTAAAGTATGAATTAAAAAGAGAAAAAATAGAGTAAATGTGTGGAATTGTTGGATATATTGGTAATAAAGATGTAGATAGTGTAATTATAGTAGGATTAGAAAAGTTAGAATACAGGGGATATGATTCTGCTGGTTTTGCGAGTATAGTGAATGGGGAACTTTTTATAAGAAAAAAAGCAGGAAGAATAAGTGAACTTTCAAAACTTTTAAATGGCATCCCTATTCCTTCCAAAATAGCTATAGGACACACAAGATGGGCTACCCATGGAAAGCCAACAGATGAAAATGCTCATCCCCATCTGGATTGTAAGAGAATTTTTGCAGTTGTTCATAATGGAATAATTGAAAATTTTAGAGAATTAAGGAAAAAACTTGAAAAAAAACATAAATTTACCTCTGAAACTGACACAGAAATTATAGCCCATCTTCTTGAAGAATATTATACTGGTAATTTTTTAGAAAGTGTTTTAAAAACAGTTAAAAAATTAGAAGGTTCCTTTGCCCTTGCTATTATAAACAAGTTTCATCCCGATAAAATTATAGGAGTAAGAAAGGGTTCTCCTTTAATAGTTGGTATAGGTAAAAATGAAAATATAATTGCTTCAGATATACCTGCAATTTTATCCCATACAAGGAAAATAGTTACCATGGAAGATGGTGAAATTGTTATCTTGAAAGAGAATAAGGCCGAGTTTTACGATTTCAAGGGTGAGAGGAAGAAGAGGAGATCCACATTTGTGGAATGGGAAGAGGATATGATTGAGAAAAGAGGGTACCCCCATTATATGCTTAAGGAGATCCATGAACAACCAAGGGTTATTGAAGAAAATCTAATGAGGGTTATAGATGAAAATGATAATATTTCGGTTTTATCAAATGGAGCTAAAAATCTTCTTTCAAAGAGTGATTACATAATAATTCAGGCAGCTGGGACAAGTTTTAATGCAGGACTTTATGGTAAGCATCTCTTTCAAAGTTTTGGCAAAATCTTTACAGAATGCGAACTCTCATCTGAGTTCAGATATAAAGAGCCTGTTTCAAATAAAAACACAATCTGTGTAAGTATTTCTCAATCAGGAGAAACTGCAGATACCCTTGCTGGTATAAGAAAGGCTAAGGAACTTTCAATTCCAGTTTTATCACTTGTAAATGTTAAAAACAGCACAATAGATAGAGAATCGGATTTTAGAGTTTATTTAAATGCAGGACCGGAAATTGGAGTTGCTTCCACAAAAGCCTATACATCACAGCTTTTTTATCTCCTCGCAATAACCCTTGAACTTGGAATTTTGAAAGGAACAGTGGATAAAAAAGAGTTTAAAGATATTATAAACGAACTTAAAAAAATTCCTGATAAGATGAGGTTTATTCTTGGTAGAGAGGATGAGATCTCAGAACTGGCAAAGAAATACTATAATGTTAGAAATATGATGTTTCTTGGAAGGGGATTACTTTATTCTACTGCTCTTGAGGGTGCTTTAAAATTAAAAGAAATTTCCTATATACATGCCACAGGTTATGCTGCAGGTGAAATGAAACACGGTCCAATAGCTCTTTTAGATAAAGAATTTCCAGTACTTGCCATTTCTCCTAAAAATGAACTTTATTATAAGATGATCTCAAATATAGAGGAAGTTAAAGCAAGAGAAGCACCAATTATATCCATAGGAACAATAGGTGATAACTTTCTAAAAGAATTATCCAGGGATTTTATAGCTATTCCAGATACAATTTATTTACTTCAACCCCTTATTGCTATTATACCACTGCAGCTTTTTGCCTATCATGTTGCTCTTCTACGTGGCTGTGATGTTGATAAACCAAGGAATCTTGCTAAGAGTGTGACTGTAGAGTAATTTGAAAACCTTTAATCTCTTTTTACCTGTAAAGTATAATTTTGGAACAGGTATTTTAGAGCAGAAATTAAGGGAAATCTTAAGAAATCTTGGAAGCAGAATAATGCTTGTAACTGGAAAAAATTTTGCAAGGAAGTATGGTTTCCTTGATAAAATTAGGGAAATCTGTGATTCTCTTAAAATAGAGTTTATTCATTATGATAAAGTATCACCAAATCCAAAAACTTATGAAGTTGAGGAAGCAAGTTTGATTGTTAGGGAAAATAAAATTAATGCCCTTTTAGGTTTTGGGGGTGGAAGTGTGATGGATGCGGTAAAGGCAATTTCTATACTCGCTACAAATGATGGTAAAATATGGGATTATACAATGCTTCAAAAAAGTCCAGAAAGAGAAACCATTCCTATATGTCTTATCCCAACAACACCTGCTACTGGTTCGGAAATTAACTCCTCTGCAATTATTACTAACATAGATGAAAAAAGAAAATGGGGTATTTTTGATGAAAAAATATTCCCAAATTTTTCAATAGTTGACCCTCTTTTATCCAAGACTCTTAATAAAGATTATCTTGCTCTGTGTTCAATTGATATAATAACCCATATGCTTGAACCTTTTGTTACTTCACGGGAAGATGGTGATGTTATAAAAGGAGTTGCAAAATTTTACATAAAAAAAATAATTGAATCTATAAAACTCTTGATAAAAAATCCTGAATATACAAGAGCAAGGGAGAATATGCATCTTCTATCAGCTCTTGCTCTTTCAGGAATAGCTACCAGAGGAATAGGTGGTTTTCATGAAATGCACTGGCTTGAGCATATTGTATCTGGTTTTTATGACAATGTGCCTCATCCAGCAGGGCTCTGTATACTTTTAATTCCCTGGTTAAGATACAGTTTTAAAAAAAGAAAAGATAATATAAAAGAACTTTTCTCTTATTTAATGGATAAGGAAAATCCTGATCTTGAGGAAATAGTTGATTTTATGGGAAGATTTTATGAGGAAATAAATTTACCGAGGAGTTTTAAAAAGTATGGAATAGAAAGAAAAGATTTTGAATTGTTCTGGAAGGAATATAATTTTCTTTCAGAAAAATTTCCAAAATTCTTCCCTGAGAAAATTGAAGAAAAGGATTTCTTTGAAATATTTGAGGAAACATTAATATAAAAGAAATTTTAAAAAAACATGTGGAAATTCTTGCAGGTGATATCGGGGAGAGAAACTTGTTTAGATATAAAAATTATATAAAGGCAAAAAATTACATTTTAGAAAATATAAAAAATCTGGATTATTGTATAAGAGAAATTAAATACAAATCAATGGGA
>CBFGJR010000199.1:0-12401 GCA_965649145.1 Caldifarciminota bacterium
TATCTTTATCCCTTCATTTTGTCCTTACTCATCTTTTTTAAAAATAACAAGATAAGAGAAATTCTTTTAAATTCTCTCTTTTTAATTTTAACAATATTATCCTTGAATAGAAGTTTCTGGGTTATAAAAAGGAATTTAAAGGAACCTTTTGTTTTAAAAAGTTTTGAAAGGGATATTTATCTTTACGAAAAATATAATGATATATCAAAAGGTATAAAGATTTTAAATTTTTTAATCAAAACAAAAAATTATGAAAAGATTCCTCAGATTCTTCAAAAATTTAAAAAAGAAAAATCCCTTGGTAATTATTACTTCTTTAGAGCTCTTTCAGGTGCTATATTCAATGAGGATATCCTTGAGGTGGAAAATATTTCAAAAGTTTCACTTATAACCGGGAATCCCCTTGCTTTACTTTTAATTGTGAAGATTTATGAATTGATGGGAAAGTATAAAGAAAGAGAATTTTTTTTAAAAAGAAGTTTGAAACACAATATAAAATATGAATATAATAATTTTTAAGGTTCAAATCCCTAAAAAATTTGAAAAACTATGTGGTTATTTATATTATCATACATAGCCTTGGGGGGATACAGATGGGACCCCCCCTCAGGTTCGCCTCAAATACCTGAAGAATTAAAAAAGTCCTCTTCCAGTGTATATATTATCCTTTTAAAAGCACCCATATATGATTTTTATAAAACAGAAATTGAAAATAGGGGCGGAAAGATCCTTCACTATGTTCCTCAGAATGCCTTTGCAGTGAGAATAAATGAATTTTCAAGTCTTGAAAATATTAAAAACCTTGAATTTGTTGAAGGAATTTTCCTATACCAGCCTGCTTTCAAAATATCTCCAAATATAGGAAAAAAGATAAAGGTAAAGGATAAAAAATATGACAACATTTATAAAAATATATTTTTTGTTCACTTCTTTGAGGATGTAGAAATTGAAAAGGCAAGAAATTCTCTTATCAATTATGGCGCATCAATAATTGAAGAAATAAAATCCTTAAAGCATCCTGTCTTTGTTGTTAGGTATTCAGGAGAAATCAAAAATTTAGCCTTTGATGATGATATATTCTGGATTGAGGAAAAAAGACCATTTTTTAAAATGAATGATAGAACCTACTGGGTTATACAGAATAATGTTCAAAATACTTCACCTGTATGGGATAAAGGAATTCATGGAGAAAACCAGATAATAAATATAATGGATACAGGTGTTGATACTGCCTCCTGCTTTTTTGGAAGTGATAAAATCGTCTGGAAGGAGAGTTATTCTGGATTTTATACAGATGCCTGTGACCCTGGACATGGAACCCATGTAGCTGGAACTGCAGCTGGTTATGACCAGAGCAACACCTTAAACCAATTTAAGGGGATGGCTTATAATGCTAAATTGACAGTGCAGTATACAGGTGATAATCAGCTTACCTGCTGGTTAGGAGCTCTCCAGATTCCAGATAACCTTTATACAGCTTTTTCAAATGCTTATAATCATGGGGCAAGAATTTTTTCCAATTCATGGGGTGGTGCTGATACAACAGTTTATACAACCTTTGATGAGCATGTAGATAACTTTATGCATGATTTTCAGGATGCAATATGTATCTTTGCTGCTGGTAATTCAGGAGGAAGCATTGATCAGATGACAGGACAAGTTCTTGATTCTGTCCATTACAGAACAGTTGGACCACCCGGGGCTGCAAAAAATGTTTTAACAGTTGGGGCAACACCTCCTCCTCCAAAACATGATATTTCTGCATTTTATTCAAGTAAAGGGCCTACTTTTGATAATAGAATAAAACCAGATGTTATGGCACCAGGAGGGGATTGTGGAAGTAGTGCTTTTAATACAGATCCCAATTTATACATAAGGTCAGCTCATAACGATACCATCTCCAATCCAACATGTGATACAATTGCTTATCCCTTTATGGGAACGAGTATGGCAACTCCTGCTGTATCAGGTGCAGTGGCTCTTGTAAGGCAGTACTTCACTGAGGGATGGTACCCGCAAGGAGTAAAAAATCCCGCTGATGCATTTATTCCCTCAGGTGCTCTTTTAAAGGCGATGATAATAGCTTCTGCTGAACAGATGAACGGAACTGATCCTGATCAGATAGACTCAAGGGAGGTTCACCCTATACCTGATTCCTCACAGGGTTGGGGAAGAGTAAAACTTGAAAATGCCTTATACTTCCAGGGGGATCAGGATAAACTCTATGTAGATGATAATTCTCAGCTTTCTACTGGAGTTTCAAAATTTTACACTTTAAATGCAAGTGGTGGAAAATTAAAAATTGTTTTAGTTTGGACTGATTATCCTGCTACTGCTGGTTCTGGTTCCGCACTCATTAATAATTTAAATTTGATTGTTCAGGGACCTGGAGGAACCTATTATGGTAATCGTTTTTCAAATGGTGAATCTCAGACAGGTGGAACAAAGGATAACAAAAATCCAGTTGAAGTATTTTATCTTTCAAATGCTCCAGCAGGTACTTATACAGTTAAGGTAGAGGGAGAAAATGTTCCACAAGGACCTCAGAAATTTGCTATTGTTATTACCGGGAGATTCTCTGGAGTAGATGTTGAGGAAAAAATACCTGGAAGTGAAAAGGCTTTAAAAAATTATTACCTTTTGCCTCCGATTTTCTCACCCGCATCAAATTCTTATATAATAAGATTTGGTATCCCTGAAAAAGAAAAGATTAAACTTTCTATATTTGACATCTCTGGAAGGGAAGTTTTTATCATTAAGGAAGGTATAATGGAAAAAGGCTTTTATAAAATTCACTTCAGCTCAGATAAGATTAAAAAGGGAACATATTTTATCTACCTTGAAACTAAAAAAACAAAGAAAAAGGAGAAATTATTGAAACTTGATTAACCTTACTTTTAAAATTATTTTTAAGGGAGAAATATATGGCTGGACATTCCAAATGGGCACAGATAAAACACAAAAAGGCTAAAGTTGATGCTCAAAGAGGTAAAATTTTTAATAAATTAATAAGGGAAATACAGGTTGCTGCAAAATTAGGAGGAGGGGACCCTGAAAACAATGCGAGGTTAAGACTTGCCATTGAAAAAGCAAGAGAGCACAATATGCCCTGGGATAATATAGAAAAAGCAATAAAAAGAGGAACAGGTGAGATAGAAGGTGTAAAATATGAGGAAGTTTATTATGAGGGTTATGGTCCAGGTGGTGTTGCCATATTTATAAAAGCAACTACTGATAACAAAAATAGAACAACTTCTGAAATTAGACATCTTTTCACAAAATATGGTGGTAATCTTGGAATAGCAGGGAGTGTCAAGTGGCAGTTTGAGGAAAAAGGTGTTATACGAATCAAAAAAGAAGCCATAGATGAAGAAAAACTTATTGAAATTGCCCTGGAGAAAGGAGCAGAGGATATTAAAACAGAAGGGGAATATTTTGAAGTATACACATCCCCTTTAGAATTCTTGAATGTGAAAAGGGGACTCAGCGAAAAGGGAATAGAGATTGAAGCAGAACTCAGACTTATACCAAAAAACCAGGTAAAAGTTCAGGGGAAAGATGCAGAAAAACTTATGGGTCTTTTAAACTCACTTGAAGAACATGATGATATTCAGGAAGTTGTAGCCAATTTTGAAATGTCTGAAGAAGAATTTACAAAACTTGTAGAAACAGCATAAAGGGAAAGGAAAAAAAATATTTTATAGGGATTGACCCGGGTCTTAAATATACAGGAGTAGCAATAATTGATGGATATAAAAATATAATAGATTTCAATAAAATAAATTCCGAAAGAATTGTAAAACTTGGAGAAAAACTTGAAAAAATTTTGAAAAAATATAAACCAGAACTAACTGCCATTGAAAAGGTATTTACAAGGATTAATCCAAGGGATGCAATAAAACTTGGAGAATATAAAGGTGTAATCATTTATTTACTTGAAAAAAACAAATTAAAATACATAGAGACTTTCTCTACAAACTGGAAAAAGGCAATTACAGGTTCTGGAAGGGCAAAGAGCTATCAGATTGAATTCATGTTAAAAAATCTACTTAAGGGAAATTTTAAAGAAAAAATTTCAGCACATGAAATTGATGCTCTTTCTCTTGCCTATTTTGCTCTTTCAAGATGTATTACAGAATAAAAGGTAAATTAACCTTAAAAAGGAGTTTCTTTTGTGCTCTTGAAGTAAATGGTGTTGAATATGCCTTTACTGTTTCCCTTAAAGTATTAGAAAAATTACCACAGGAAGGTAAAGAAGTTTCCCTCTATGTTTTACCAGTTATTTCAGATGAAAGAATAGAACTCTTTGGTTTTCTTGAAGAAAAAGAGAAAAACTTTTTTGAAAAAATAATTTCAATCCCAGGGATAGGTTCTAAGGTTGCCCTTCAAATCCTCTCCTATTACGAAGTTGACGAATTTCTTGAAATTGTGAAAAAAAATGAAGAAAAAATGATTTCAAAAATAAAGGGAGTCGGGAAAAAAAGGGCAAGTTTAATTTTACTCGAATTTAAAGACTATGTTCTTGAAGGTATCAAAGAAGGAATAAATATAGAAGAGGTAATCTATGCTCTGACAAGACTCGGACTTAAAAGGAGCGAAGCAAGGGAACTTGTTATGAAAAAATTAAAGGAGAAAAAATTTGAAAAAACAGAGGATTTAATTCAGGAAATTCTAAAAGGAGAATAATTTACTTAAAATTTATAGAGGGTAGATTACTATTGTCAGTTTAGTGATACTTTTTAGCATGTTTATCATTTTAACCTCCTTGTTTATCTTTCATTTTTCAAGAAGCTCTTCAAGGGAAACACCGGTTTTTGAACCCTTACCACCGAAAAGGGTTCCTGTTACCTTATTTTTAAATCTCTTTAAAACAGCTTCATAGGCTTTATCAGAAAGTGGAATGTATCCAACTTCTCTTATAATTTTCTTTACATTTTTAATATAAAATTCCACAAATTTTTGAACTTCTTCTCTTTCAAGGGATTTAACATTTACATATATAAAGATCGGTCTTGAAAGGGGGAAATATTTCCCACTTCTTATATTCTCAACACTTGGCAAAACAGGTCCTCTTCCATCCTCAGGATCTATTGCTACTAATTTCAGTTTGTCCTTATTCTCCTCATAATAGGCGTAACCAAAAAAGCCAAGGGCAAGGGGGTCATTTGCAACACCCTGAACTAAAACATTATCATCTTCAGAAGCAACATAATCACCCCTTGAGGCACCCTCTTTCCCAACAATTGCCTCCGTGAAGTAATCATAGGTTCCTGAATCTACACCAGCTCCGTAAAGATGAATTTCCTTCTGAGGAAAACTTTCTCTCACCTGGTTCCACATTTTTATCTTATCCTGGGCAGCAGGTTCCCATAATTTTTTAAGTTCACTTACCTTAAGTTCATTACAGAAATTGTTTGAAGGATGAACAACAACTGCAAGTCCATCATAACCGATGGGTAATTCAATAAAATCTATACCGTTTTTTTTGGCAAGGTCATATTCAATTTCCTTTATAGGTCTTGAAGCATCATTTATATCTGTTTCATTCCTGAGGAATTTCTTAAATCCACCACCTGTGCCTGAAATTCCCACAACCACCTTTATATCCTTATAAACCTTCTGAAATTCCTCTGCAACAGCTTCGGTTATAGGGTATACTGTAGATGAACCATCCACATGAACTATCTTCTGGGAGAATAGAACTCCCGCAAAAAGACCTATTAGCAGTTTTTTTGTTATAAAGTGTTTCATATAAACTCCTTTTTATTTTTTAGGATTTGAACCTTTAAATAAATATAAAAGTGGAATATGAAAAAATCATTAAATTTAAGTTAAAAATATGTTAAATTTATTCTACAAGACTTTCTATTCTATTTTCCCCGAATAATTCAGTTATTTCATCAAAAAATTCTTCATTAAAGGAAACCTTAAAAACCATTGATTTATAAACTCTCCTTTTGTCACCTGTATCAAGGGATAAATAAAGGTCAAATTTACCCTTGAATTTATTTACTATACCTTTTAACCTTTTTATTTTTTCTTCATCAAGTTCCTTTAAATTTAACTTTATAAGTATACCTTTTAACTTTTTAGAAATAGCATCCTTTAAAGGCATAATTTCTCTTGCAAATATTTTTGAAGAACCCTGCATCACATCTCCCTCAACATAAAAGGGTGCAAGCTTATCAAGGTATTTTTCAATCTTGTTCTTCAATTCTTCAAATATAACTACCTGAAAGGAACCCTCAAAGTCTTCAAGATGCAAAATATAATAATTCCTTTTTCCATCATTATTAATTTTTGACTCTACTTTATTCAAAACTCCACATATTCTTACATTTCTAAGTTCCCTCTCCTCCTGTTCCTGGAGATCAATTGAGGAATGGGTAGAAAGAATTTCTGTAAATTCCGAATAGGGTTCAAGGGGGTGGTTCTTAAAATACATGTTTAAAACTTCCTTTTCCCACTCCATGACCCTTGAAGAATCCTTTTCAACAGTCAATTCTTTTTCTTTATCAAAAAAAAGTGTTGGAGTGGATTTTTCAAGAAGTTTATTTTCAAAAATACTCATCAATTTTTCTCTGTCAGGATCAAAAATATCAAATGCTCCAGCTTTAATTAAAGCCTCTATAACCTTTTTTGTAACCTTTTTTGACGAAGCTCTTCTGACAAAATCTTCAAAAGATGCAAAAGGCTTCTTTAACCTTAATTCTATAATATGGTCACAGGCATTTATCCCTACATTTTTAACACCCAAAAGCCCGTACCTTATTTTATTTTCTCCTTCAACTTTAAAGAATTTATCTGAATTTAAAATACATACAGGTAAAATATCAATTCCATCTCTCTTTGCAGTTTGAATAAAATAAGAAACCTTTTCAATTTTATTTATTTCACTATTTAAAACTGAAACATAGAATTCTGTTTTAAAATTGGCTTTAAGGTATGCTGTTATATAAGAAAGAAGGGCATAACCTGTGGAATGGGACTTATTAAAAGCATACTTTGCAAAGGAATGAATCTTTAAAACCATCTCCCTTGCCATATCTTCAGGAATACCCTTTTCCACCATACCCTTTACAAATTCCCTCATTATACCTTCACTCATTAACTCCTCCTTTTTTTTACCCATAGCCTTTCTAAGAATATCCGCCTTAGCAAAGGAAAAACCTGCAAGTTCATGCGCTATAAGCATAACCTGTTCCTGATATACAATGAGCCCAAAGGTCTCTTTTAAAATTTTCTCAAGTTTTTCATGGGGATAATTAACAGGAACCAGTCCTTTTTTCCTTCTCACATACTCTTCAGTTGCTCCTGCCCCAATCGGGCCCGGTCTATAAAGGGAAAGTATTGCAACTAGGTCTTTAAACTCATCTGGCTTCAATCTTTTAAGAAGTTCCCTCATTCCCCTTGATTCAAGCTGAAAAACTCCCTGAGTTTTACCCTTTGATAAAATCTCAAAAGTTTTCCTATTATCAAGGGGTAAATTATAAGGATCTATTTCAATTCCCTCATTTTTTAACAATCTTATTGTATCTTCAATTACAGTTAATGTTCTCAAACCAAGTATATCTATTTTTAAAAGTCCAACAGCTTCAAGAGAATTCATTTCATACTGGGAACAGATAGTTCCCTTTGAATCCATATAAAGGGGAACATAATCCGTTATTTCAGAAGGGGCAACTATAGCTCCTGCCGCATGGACTGAAGCATGTCTTGCAAGACCTTCTGCTTTTTTAGCGTACTTGTATATCTTACTGTAATTCTCATTCTCCTCAACAAGTTTTTTAAACTCTAAATTTTCTGAATAAGATTCATCCAGTGTCCCAATACATTCTCTCGCAAGTCTATCAACAAAAGAATATTCATAACCTAAAACCCTCCCCATATCCCTTATAGCCTGTCTTGCCTTCATTCTTCCAAAGGTTATAATCTGAGATACATTACTCTCTCCATACTTCTTTCTTATATAGGATAAAACCTCATCCCTCCTCTCATCACCAAAATCTATATCCACATCAGGCGGAGATATTCTCTCAGGATTTAAAAATCTCTCAAAAAGGAGATCATACTTTAAGGGATCAATCCTTGTCACACCAAGCGAATAAAGAACAAGAGAGGAAACAGCAGAACCCCTACCTGGTCCAACAGGAATCCCCTCCTTTTTTGCAAAATCAACAATATCCTTTATAATAAGAAAGTAACCTTCAAAATTTAATTTTTTTATTATTGAAAGCTCCTTTTCTAATCTCTCAATATACTTCTTTTTTATATCCCCTTTAAAAATTTCTTCCAATCCTTTATAACTTAAAAATTTCAAATATTCAAAATTGTTATCAAACTCATAGGGTATCTCAATTTTTGGTAAATAAAAAGTTTCATTAAGTTTCAAATCAATATCCACCATCTCTTCCACTTTCCTTGTATTTAAAACTGCCCTTTCATCATAACTGAAAATTTCTTTCATTTCCCTTTCGCTCTTGAAATAAACCTCCCTTGTTTTAAATCTAAATCTATCCTTATCTTTCAATGTCTTACCTGTTTGAAGTGCAAGAATTGCCTCATGAAACTCATAATCCTCTTTTTCAAGATAATGAACATCATTAGTGGCGACATACAAAATATCATATTTTTTAGCAAGTTCATAAAGTACTTTATTTACAACTATGTTTTCTTCCATATTGAGATCCATAAGCTCAACAATACAATTTTCTCTTCCGAATATTTCCATATATATTTTTAAAAGATCCTCTGCCTCATCCTTTTTACCCAGTAATATGAGCTGGGGCAACTCTCCCTTAATACAACCTGTTAGAAATAAAAGTCCTTCAGAATAATTTTTTAGAACATCCCTATCAATCCTCGGTTTATAATAAAATCCCTCAAGATAACCTATTGAAGATAGTTTGATTAAATTTTTATAACCCTTTAAATTTTTAGCAATTAAAGTTATATGATTGTAAGGGTCATAACCTGGTGAAACCACCCTTTCCTTTCTTGATTTTGCTATA
The DNA here is from genome assembly GCA_965649145.1 of Caldifarciminota bacterium. Classification (GTDB taxonomy): domain Bacteria; phylum Hydrothermota; class Hydrothermia; order Hydrothermales; family JAJRUZ01; genus JBCNVI01. The sequence continues at coordinate 9,012 of CBFGJR010000199.1, forward strand.
TAAAGCTCAGCCCCTATTATTGGTTTTATTCCCCTTTCTTTTGCTTTTTTATAAAATTCTATTACACCAAACAAAGCACCATGGTCAGTAATGGCACAGGCATGCATATTATATTCCTGACACTTATCAAGAAGTTTATCAATAGGAATTATCCCATCAAGAAGGGAATACTCTGTATGAAGATGTAAATGAATAAAATCGCTCATTTTTTATTATTTATAATATTCTAACCCTTCTACCTTCTATCTTCAACCTTCCCTCTGCAAAAAGTTTAATTGCCTCTGAATAAATTTTATGTTCCTCCTTCAGTATTCTCTCAGCAAGGGTTTCCGGGGTATCATCCTCAAGAACAGGCACACATCTCTGGAGTATAATCGGGCCACCATCAACTGTTTCATCTACAAAATGAACAGTGCAACCAGCCACCTTAACCCCATATTCTAAAGCCTGTTTTTGTGCATTAAGTCCTTTAAAAGCAGGGAGAAGGGAAGGATGAATGTTCATTATTCTATTTCTAAATTCCCTTAAAAGTGCTCCTTTTAAAATCCTCATAAATCCAGCAAGAACAAGAAGTTCAACCTCTTCTTCTTTTAAAATCCTTGCGTACTCTTCCTCCCTCTCATCGTCAAGAGTATGTTTTTTTTCGCCCGGGTAGAGATATAAAGCCTTTATTCCATATTCTCTTGCGATTTTTAATACAGGCGCATAGGGATTATCAGAGATAACTATTCTCATCTCACATGGAAGATAACCTGATTTAATATTTTTCAGAATGGCCTCCACATTGGAACCCCTCCCTGACGCAAGGGCTCCTATTTTTAAAGGCTTCATTTTGTCTCAAAAAGTACTGCCAAATTGGGCTCTGTAAAAATAAATCCTGAATTTTTTAAAATTCTTATAATAGCTAAATAATTTAAATCATTAACTTCTGATGTTTTTTTATACCCGGGAAGTTTTAATTCATAATTACTTAAATCCTCTTTAATAAAATCAGCATCAAGATATTGAATCAAGAAGGAGATATATAAATTCCTTGCCTCATCAGGATTATTTTTTATGTAATCAACAGATTCATCCCATATTACTTTAAACCTCTCAAAGGCCCTCCTGTTATAGGCAAGGGTCACCTTTGAACACAAAACACTCCCAATAACAGAACCCTCCCCGAAAAATTCCTTGAAAACATCATCAATTAAAACTCTTACATTTCTTTTGAGAAAATATAACCTGTAAGGCTCATACACAAGACTTGTGCCTTCTATAATCTGAGGAAAAACTGTAGAATATTCAAAGATATTGGAAATATTTAAACTATAGTTTTCAGAAAGTTTTTTCCCAATAAGTCTTCCCTCCATTCTTTGAGAGGGATAATAAAATAAAGAATTCTTTATATCCTTTATTTCCTTTAATTTGCCGAAACTAAAAAGGGAAGCATATACAAAATCCTCATTATCTTCAACATCTGCAATAATTCTATAATTTTCAATCTCCTCCTTTTGCCTTATAAAGAAATCAAAAGGTGGATAACCAACAACTAAATCCACTTTCCCTCTTTTTAATTCATCAATGACATCCGGAGAAGAAGTCTTTATAATTTCCGCATTCACTTTTTCCTTTTCAAAAAACCCCTTTTCCTTTGCCACAAAAACTGGAAAACTTGCTGGAGAAGGGTAAAAGGCAATTTTCGCCTTTACTATTTTACCCTGCTGCATTTTAGGATACTGTATTATGTAGATTAGAATCAGAGCAAGAATAATATTTAAAACATAAAATAATTTCTTCATATCCGGGTTTTTTTTTGAAGGGTTAGAACCTATTTTTTGATTTTAAATTATTTTGAAGTTAATTATCAAGTTCTTTATAATTATTTTTAAATGAAAAGAGAATTTTGTGTAATTGGTATTGGAAGATTTGGAAAGCTACTTGTCCAAAATCTTTCAGAACTGGGCGCAAAGGTTGTGGCTGTTGATAAGGAAGAGGAAAAAATTCTTTCTGTACAGGATTTCGCTTTTGAATCCTATGTAATGGATACCACAAATGAAAAGGCCCTTAACTCACTTGATATAAAAGATTTTGAAGCAATTATTGTTACTATTAACAATGAAATTGAAGCAAGCATTTTAACATGCCTGCTTTTAAAAGAAACAGGTGCAAAAAGGATAATAGCAAGAGCAAGGGATGAGCTTCATGCAAGAATTCTTGATAAATTGGGTGTTACAAGGATAATATTTCCAGAAAAAGAAGTTGCTGAGAAAATGGCAAAAAATCTTTATTCACCCGGACTACTTGAAATCATAGAAGTTTCTGATAATTATGTTCTTGAGGAAAGGACTTCACTTCCTGAATTTTCAGGGAAAAAACTCTCTGAACTTGAATTTCGCACAAAATATGGCATAAATATAGTGGCAATAAAAAGAAAAGTTCCAGAAGTAAATGAAAAAGGGAAAACCATTTTAAAGGAAGAACTCATAATAGGTCCAGGAGGAGATGAAGAAATAAAAGAAGGTGATGTTCTTTTTGTTTTAGGTGAAAGAAAAAAAGTTGAAGAACTTTTTTCAAAATGAAGGAAGATCTTTTCGATCAGGCAAAGCTTTTAATGCTTTCTCAAAATTATAAAGAAGCAAGAGAAATTCTCCAAAAACTTTATAATGAGGATCCATCTGATCCAGATATAATATACCATCTTGCACTTTTAATGGAGATTCTCAATGAAAACGAAGAAGCTATAAATCTTTATAAAAAACTCTTAGAAATTATACCTGACCATAAGGAGGCAAAGGAAAGACTTCAAAAATTGATGGAGGATTAAAATGGAATTAATTGATTTACTGAGTGAATCAAAAAGTATCGGAGAAATAATTAAAAACTTAAAAAATTTTCTTGAGCTGAAATTTAATTCTGAAATAAATCTCATTGAACCAGAAAAAATCAGGGATTTTCTTGATGTGAAGGAATTAAAAAAAATACTGATTGACAAGGAAGAAATTATAAAAAAAGAAAATATTTATATTCCCCTTCATGATAAGGATAAAACATATACCATAATTTCTCTTTCTTTAAAAGAAGGTTTAAAAATAGAGGAAATAAAAAGAATCCTCTTTACAACATCTATTTTTATAAAAAACTTCAGACTTTTTGAAGATGCCAAAAACGAAATATTTAAACTGAACTTTCTTTTCAACTTTCACAGGTCCCTTGAAACCCAGACAAAAGAAAATATTGAAATTTCATTAAAAGAACTCTCCTATCTATTAAATTTAAAGGGAATTTATTTTAAAACCAAAAATTTTAATATAAAAATTGGTTCCTTGGAAAACTTGGAAGAGGAAAAAATTCAAGAGATAATTCCCTCTTTTGAAATGCAAGGGGAAGGTATTATTTATGAGGGGA
>CBFGJR010000200.1:0-5622 GCA_965649145.1 Caldifarciminota bacterium
TCACTATCAAGTATTGTGCCCTCGGGCAAAAATTTTTCAGCGATTTCAATGAGATAATAAAGTTTATCTGTCCAGTTAGGTGTTTTCTCAAGTCTTCTACCCCAGAACTCAATTTTTCCGTCAAAATATCTTAAAATCTGCATTCTCCAGCCATCTATTTTAGGCTCACATATAAAATTAGAATAGTCAATCTCTTCACCAAAATATGGTATTGGCTGCATAAGATAGGTAGGTTTTATTTCCATAATTTAAATAACTTAAAAAAGAATTAAAAATTTATTTTATTTGTAAATTTAACTTTTTTTGTATCAAGAGAACTTTCATCAACTATACAATACTTGTATTTTCCTTTGAAAGAAGGAAGTTTATATATAGCATCAAATAAAAGATTCTCAATAAAAATTTTTAAACCCCTTGCCCCCATACCAAGTTTTTTTGTCCTCCTTGCTAACTCCTTCTTTAAACCTTCTTTAAAAATAAGTTTTATACCTTCACTCTCAAAAATCCTTTCATACTGTTTTAAAATTGCATTCTCCGGCTCATCAAGAATCCTCAAAAGTTCATCCTCAGTGAGTTCATTTAAAGTAACAATAACTGGCAATCTACCCACAAATTCAGGAATAAAACCATATTCAATTATATCATCAGGCAAAATATCAAAATATCTTTCATTATCCGCATCCTTCTTTATAAAACCAAGAGAACCTCTTGCCCTTCTATTTTCAATTATTCTATCAAGTCCAACGAATGTTCCTCCACATATAAATAAAATACCTGTTGTATCCAGAGGAATAAAAGCTTGCTCAGGATGCTTCCTGCCTCCCTGGGGCGGAACATTTGCAATTGTTCCCTCAAGGATTCTCAAAAGAGCCTGCTGAACACCTTCACCCCCCACATCTCTTGTTATTGAAGGTGAATCTCCTCTTCTTGCAATTTTATCTATTTCATCAATATAAATAATACCCCTTTCAGCCTTTCTTATTTCAAAATCTGCTGCCTGTAATAACCTCAAAAGAATATTTTCAACATCTTCTCCCACATAACCTGCCTCTGTTAAAGGAGTTGCATCTACATGGGCAAAAGGAACACTTAAAATTTTTGCAAGGGTTTTCGCAAGAAGAGTTTTACCTGTACCTGTTGGTCCTATCAAAAGAACATTGCTCTTTTCAATATTTTTATCATTCAAAACTATCCTCTTATAATGCTCGTAAACTGAAACAGATAAAATCTTTTTTGCCCTTTCATGTCCCACAACAAATCTATCCAGTTCTCTCTTTATCTCCTGTGGAGCTGGTATTGAAAAATAAAAATCTGTCTTTAAACTTCTATCCTTCTCTTCTTCAAACATGAGTTCATAACAGAATTTAACACAATCATCACATATAAAAGCACCTGCTCCTGAAAAAAGTCTCCTTGCCTGTGCTTCTGCTTTTCCACAGAAAGAACACCTGACCTCTTTCTCCGGAATTACCCTTTTCTCCCTCATTTCAGTTCTTTTCTTGAAGATATAATTTCATCTACCAGTCCGTAAGAAAGTGCTTCCTGAGGTGACATGAAATAATTTCTATCAGTATCCTTCTCTATCTTTTCCTTCGGCTGACCTGTATGCTTTGCTAAAATCTCATTTAACATATCCCTCATTCTCATTATTTCCTCTGCATGAATTTTAATGTCAATTGCCTGACCCTGAACACCACCAAAGGGTTGATGAATCATAATCCTTGAATGGGGTAAAGCATACCTTTTCCCCTTTGCTCCTGCTGAAAGTAACACAGCCGCCATACTTGCCGCCATCCCTATACATATCGTATTGACATCAGGCCTTATATATTGAATTGTATCATAAATGGCAAGACCTGAGGTTATATAACCGCCGGGTGAATTTATGTAAAGGTATATATCCTTCTTGGGATTTTCTGCTTCAAGATATAAAAGTTGAGCAATTATAAGATTTGCCACCTGGTCATCTATGGGCATACCAAGAAAAACAATCCTGTCCTTTAAAAGACGGGAGTAAATATCGTATGCCCTCTCATATCTACCAGTTTGTTCTATAACAAAAGGTATTGTTTGATTTTTCATTCTATTATCACCTCCATTTTAACATTATTTTTTAAAAACTCCATTGCTCTCCTCCTTTTAATCGAATATTCAATCTCTATAAGAGCATTCCTCTCTTTAAGTCTTTTTTTAAGAATCTCACTATCCATCCTGTACTCCTTTGATATTCTCTCTATCTCCTCATCTATCTCTTCACCCTTTACCTCAATTTTGAGCTGCTCTGCTAATCTTTCAAGAATTAGCCTTCTCCTTATCTTTTCCTCAGCAACTCTATAAAATTCTTCAAATCTCTCCTTCACTTCCTCTTCCTTTAATCCATACCTTGAAATAATTCCTCTTAACTCCTCCTCCACATAAAATTTTGGTACAGAAATTGGATTTATCTTTGAAAGCTCTTCAAGTATTCTATTCTCAAACTCTTCCTCTGCTTCTCTTTTTAAATCCTCAGCAATTTCCTCTCCAATTTTTTTTCTGAAATCCTCTAAATTTTCCATCTCAAACATCTTTGCAAATTCATCATCAATGGGTGGGAGTAATATCTCTTTAACTGAGAGAATATTACCCTGATATATAAAAGTACCTGTTTTTTCGTTTCTCGCTACTTTAAAGGATTCTCCTTTCTTTTTTCCTTCAAGTTCTTTATAAAATTCCGAAGGAACACTTTCCCTTGTAAATTTGAAAGATTCAGTTTTATCCTTTAAAACCTCCCTACCTGAAATATCTTTAACATTATATTTCAACACAATAAAATCACCTTCCTTAACTCCACCCTCTTTATCCCTTAACTCAGCAAGGGATTCCTGATATCTTTTTAGTCTCTTTTCTATCTCATCAGGTGAAGGTCTTTTAATCCTTTTCTCAACTTTTATACTTTCAAAACCTTTGACATTAAAAAAGGGAAGAACTTCAAAAAAAGCAGTAACTTCAAATTCATCATCTATTACCTTCTTATCTTTTATATAAATAGGGGAAGCAAGTTTTGAATTTTCCTTTTTTACCTCCTCTAAAACCTTTTCCCTTACATACTCCTCTAAACTATCCTCCTCTATTTCTTTTTTATATTTTGCTTTTACAATCTCAATTGGAGCCTTTCCGGGTCTGAAACCCTGAATTTTTACACTTTTCTGGTAATCCTTTGAAATTCTTTCAATAAGAGGTAAAATTTCCTCTCCTTTTACCCTGAAAGTTAAAGTTCTTTCTGTTTCCATTTAAAATTATTCAGTAAAATTGGAAGTTTTTTCAAACCACTCTTTAAATTTTTTTACACCCTGAACTATTGCCTTTGAAAGACTTTTCTGAAATTTTTCATCCTTTAAGAGTTTTTCATCAGAAGGAGTTGTTATAAAACCCATTTCCACAAGAACAGCAGGTGAATAACATCCATTCAACACATAAAAACCTGCCTGTTTGACACCTCTATCAGCTATTTTTAATTCCCTGGAAATTGATTTTTGCAATATCTCCGCAAGTTTTTGAGATTCATATAAAAACTCTGTCTGAGCCATATCCATGAGAATAGCCTCAATAATACCGTCAGGAACTTTCCTCTCTGGATACTCGTATTTCAAAGAAGCATTCTCAAGGGCAGCAACAGCCCTTTCCCACTCAGTCTTTGCTTCTGAGAGAAAAAAAATTTCAACTCCATTTGAAGTCTCTGTAATTCTCTGCGAAGCATTACAGTGAAGGGAAATAAAAAGATCTGCACCTACTTTATTAGCAAATTTTGTTCTATCAGAAAGAGTGATAAAAGTATCCCCTTCCCTTGTTAAAAAAACTTCAAAACCCTCTTTTTTAAGTTCCTCTTTTAAAAATTTTGACACCTTTAAATTAATGTCCTTTTCCTTTGTTCCTTTTTTACTCACTGCTCCATAATCTCTTCCTCCATGACCTGGATCTATCACAATTTTCTTTATTTCTCTCAATTTATTTTTCTCTAAACCCTCCTCCTTTAATTCTTTTTTCTCTTCAGGTTTAAAAAAAGTATCAGGAACATTCCCCCTTAAAGTCAATCTAAAATAATCCCTCTTGTTTTCTATTCTATAATTTTTACAGAGAAGACTTATTTCAAGTAGAATTAGTGCATCCCCTTCAATTCTTTTTACTTCAATACTCTTTAAAATTGGATTACTCAATTTTGAAGAAAAAGGAAACAGAGAATCTATATCCTTTATTTTAATTTCAAGTTTATTTTCCTTTAAAGATTTCTCATATTTTATAGGACCTTTTAAACTAAAGGTGATATAAACAGTATCCCTTTTTTGGATTATTTCAGGTGGATTTAAAAAAATATTTAAAAAAAATAAAGTGATCATTTCAACATTTCTCTTTTTAATTCCCTTTCCATTTCCCTCTTTTTAATTAATTCCTTTTTTTCATATTTCTTTTTCTTTCTGGCAAGTGCTATTTCTATTTTAGCCCATTTTCCTTTAAAAAAAACTCTTAAAGGTATTAGAACAAAACCTTTTTCCTTCCATTTACCAATCAATCTCTTAAGCTCCCTTTTTGTAAGTAAAAGTTTTTTCTTTCTTTCAGGGTCAGGGAAAAATTTAAAAGCAGGAGGATAGGGAGAAATATAAAATTTATGAATATAGGCTTCCCCATCCTCAATCTTTACATACGCATCTTTTATGGAAGCCCTGCCCTCCCTTAAAGATTTTACCTCAGCACCCTTTAAAACAATTCCACAGATGTAAGTATCAAAAATTTCATAATCAATCTTTGCCTTTTTGTTTACAATAATATCTTTTTCTATTAATTTTTTCATTTCAAATTCAAATATTTATTATACATTAAAAATTAAAAAAATTAAAGACGCTGAATTTTTAAAAAATTTTCAAAAAAATTATGATAATTTTTTCCAGGAAGAGAAATGGGTAAATCCCTTCTTATCCCCATAATAGGAAAATCTTTTGAAAGATATTTTAAAAAAATATTCTGTGAAGTCTTACATAAATCTATTATCAGAGTTTTTTTTGTTACCCTTTCAAGAAATAAATCTTCATTTTCCTTAACTGCTTTTATAACAAAATAATTTCTTAAATCCATTCCCTTTAAAGTTTTTTCAATCTCTTTTTCTTCCTCACCATCATGTATAATTATTACCCTATCAAAATTTTTAAGATCAAGGGGGAAAAAAATAAATTTATTTTCCGGCTTTAACTTAAATATTCTTAAAAAAAGTTTTCTTAAATTCTTCATCAAAACTCAAAAAATAAACCCAATTTTAAATAATTCAAAAGGAACTTTCCGTCATAAATTGACTTTATACCAAGGAAGGGAAAAATCTCCTTATTTAAAGTAAAGAGAAAATTAAAAGAAGAATAATAAGTTCCCTCATTCAATCCACCTTTTTCTTTAATAGCATATACAAAACCAGGGTGAAAGGAAAAATTTAATAAATTTTTAATTAAAAATTTAATGCAAAAACCTGTTTCATAATTTTTAACAAAAATATCTGTGCCAGAAGAAACTTCAATCTCAGAATAATCAAAATAAAAATTAAACTTTCTTATTCCATATATAAAAACAAATTCCCTTCCAATTCCAGGTTTTTCATTTGGT
>CBFGJR010000200.1:5632-12257 GCA_965649145.1 Caldifarciminota bacterium
GAAATAAAAGATTTGTATAAAAATAAAAGGAAAACAAAAATATGCTCATGATTTAAATATATTTTTCAAAACAAAGAATAAATTTGCCGGTCTTTCTCCAAGCCTCCTCATAAAATAAGGGAACCAGTCCTTTCCAAAAGGCACATAAACCCTTACCTTAAAACCGTCCTTTACAATTTTTTCCTGCAAATCCCTCCTTATCCCGTATAACATCTGGAATTCAAATTTAAAAGGAGAAATATTATCCTTTTTAACAAGTTCATAAGTAAAATTTATAAGCTTTTCATCATGAGTAGCAACACATGGGTATGTTCCCTTTTCAATTGATTCCTTTGAAAATAAAATTATAAGTCCCCTTTTATAATTTTCATCCACATCTTTTTTTCTTTGATAGGCAATTTCCTTAGGTTCCTTATATGCCCCTTTACATAACCTTATCTCTGCACCTATTGAAGAAAGTCTTTCTAAATCTGAAAAGGTTCTTTTCAAATAACTCTGTATAGCAACACCTACATTTTTAAATTCTTTAAAAACTTTCTCATAAATATTTATTGTCTTTTCCGTAAAAGGGGAGTTTTCCATATCAATACAAACTCTATTATTAGTTTCCTTTGCATATTTAACAATTTCTCTTACTGATTGATAGGCTAAATCCTCTGAAATTAAAAGCCCAAGGTGAGTTAATTTAATAGAAATTGTAGAATCAAGATTTTCCTCCCTTATTATTTTCAAGATATTTTTATAATCTTCAATTACACCTTTTATTTTTTCTTCATCAGTTAAACTTTCACCTAATTTATCAAGAGTGCATGTAATTTTTTTTGAATTTAAATTTCTTACAACATTAACAGCATTATAAATATCTTCGCCTGCAACAAATCTATCCACAAGTTTTTTTGAAGGAGAAAACTTTTCAATGTAATTTTTTAAATTGTCCTTACTGGATAAATATAAAAAGATTTCTCTGAACAATTTTTTTCCCTCCTTTTTAAAATAAATTTTATGAAAAAAAGAATCAATAATTCTCTATTTTTAATCTTTTTTCTTAAGAAGAATAAAATTTTTTTCTCTATAAATAGTGTCAGTGAAAACCTTAACAATAACTTCTTTTAAAATATACCTGTCTTTCACATCATAATAATATTTTATATCCCTGTAATAGGTGTTTATTAACTCCATGTATGTATTTTTAACACTATTTTTATCAATTAAATTTTTAATCTTTTTTGCACATATAGGATTAAAAGATGGAGAAAGAAACCTTATCTTTAATCTATCAATGTTATAAAAAAAGAAATAGGGGTCACTATGAACAAGGATTTCATTTTTATCAGGAATAAGAGAACCTGCTTTTAAAGCATTTATTTTAAAAATTTTTGAAGTTTCAATATCGGTCCTTAAGGTGTTTAAAAATGTTAGAAAAAGAATTAAAAAATAGATAAAATATAAAGGAAACAAAAAATTTTTTATTTTTTTTAAACTTTCGTAAAAAAATAATATTAAAACTGGATAAAAATAGGCAATGTGTCTTGAAAAATGTATCCCACTAAAAATTGTAAAACTATCAAGAAAAAGAATTAAAAGAAAAAGAACAAATAAAAATAGTTTTAAAAGATTTTTTTCTTTAAAGAGATAAAATATAACAAAGAAAAGAAAAAAAGGGGGATAAATTATACTTGAAAGATATTCAGAAATTTCTATATTTAAAATGGGAAAACCAAAAAACATTCCTGCAAAATGTCTAAAAAAATTTTTAAAACCTTTTATTAATGCAGCATTAAATTCAAGGTTGAAAAAAAGGCTCTGTGCCCTTACAGCAAGGGTGGTAAAATAACCTGTTAAAATTTTATTTAAAATAAAAGGAGAAAGGGAAATTAAAAGTAAAATTGAAAGAAAAAAAATATTATATAACTTTTTATCCTTATAAAACCTGTAAAATATATAGAAGGGGAAAAGAATAACTCCTTCGGGTCTTGTAAAAACTAACACTAAATAAAAAATAAGAAAAAAAAATTTATTATCAATAAAGCAAAGGGAAAGATAAAAGAAAAGTGTATAAAGGGGAAAATTTAAGGTTAGATAAAAATTATAGGTAAAGGGAATTGATAAAAATAATAAAATAAGTGGGAATACGCTTTTTTCATTAAAATATTTTTTATAAAAATTTTTTATCACAGAAAGAGTTAATAAAAAAATTAAGGAATTGAAAATATATGTAAAAAGAATGAAAAGTTCTTTGTTTTTAAAACTCAGGATATATAAAAGGGCATAAACAAAGGGATGTAAATAACCTGAAGGGAAATTGGAAAATCCCTCATCGGGATTCAATTTAAAAAAATAACCTTCAGCAATTCTTACAGAATAAATTGCCTCTGCATATACATCTGCAGAAAGAAAGGGAATTGAAATCATAAAAAATAAATTCAGAGTTTCTTATACTCTCTTTTTAAAATTAAAGCATCCTTTTCCAGTTGAGGACTTTCACATATCAAAAAACCCATTATATCCTTTTCCTTTAAAACCTTTAATGCCTCCTTAAATTTAAATTTTGATTCCTTAAAAATTAAATGTTTTTTTTCTCCCTTTTCCCCGTATTCCATTCCTGAAATATGAATGTGCATTCTCTTTAAAGAATCTTTACCCAGAGCAGTTTCATATTCCTCAATAATTTTCAAAAACTCCTTATAACAATTTATCTTACCAAGTGACCTCGCATATAAATGGGCAAAATCAAGACAGGGCTCAACCTCACCTTTAAATTCAAGGGAAAGTTCAAGTAATTCAGAAAGATCAGCATACTGGGTTGGTTTACCCATGGTTTCGGGTCTAAGTCTTACCTTTATATTTTCCCTATCTAGTTTCTCAATAACACTTAAAAGACCTTCCTTAACTTTTTTCCTTACATTTTTTAATTCGTCCTCATGGATATAGGCGGAATGAAAACATATCTCATAAGCACCCATATGGTATCCTATCCTTGCTGAGTCGTATATATATTTAAGACTATTTTTAAACTTACTTTTATCCCTTGTATTTAAATTTATCCAGTAAGGAGCATGTATAGATAAAAAAACTTTTTTTTCCTCAGCAAGTTCTTTTATCTTTATTGCCCTTTCCTCCTTTATCCTTACACCCTTTACAAACTCAACCTCCATACAGTCAAGTTTGAGCTCCCTTATTCTTATTATTCCTGATTCCGTTGATGAATCCTCTGAAGACTCAGGAACTCCAGCAGTCCCTATAAATAACTTTTCATACTGGGTTATTAATTTAGCACACATAAAATATTGAAATATGATAAACAAATAACGGAAAATTTTTCAAACAATGGAAGAAAAATTTAAAAATTATATAAAGGAAATTTTAAAAATGCTCGGTGAAGACCCGGAAAGGGAAGGTCTTAAAATAACTCCTGAAAGATTTTTGAAAATGATTATGGAACTCACAGAGGGTTACAGAATAAATCCTGATAAGATTGTAGAAAATGCGATATTCCACTTTCAAACTGAACAGATGGTTATTGTAAAGGATATTGATTTTTCAAGTTTATGTGAGCACCACCTAATCCCCTTTTACGGAAAAGTACACATAGGGTTTATTCCTGAAAAAAAACTTATAGGTCTTTCAAAAATCCCAAGGATTATCGAGGTATTTTCAAGGAAATTACAGGTTCAGGAGAGATTAACTGATGAAATTGCTGATTTTCTTTATAAAAAAATTGAACCAAAGGGGCTTGGTATAATAGTTGATGCCATTCACTTATGCACAGTTATAAGGGGGGTTAAAAACAAAAGTGCAAAACTATTAACAAGTAAAATGCTTGGAAATTTTCAAAAACCAGAAATTAAGAATGAATTTTTAAATGCAATTAAAGGGTAGTTTTCTTTTTCTATTATTTATTTTTTTATTATCAATTTATAAAGCAAGTAAAGTAGAACCCTGTCCTGATTTTTTCTGGTATTTAATGGATGGTAAATATTACATTCAAAATCATAAATTACCTCATAATAATTACACTTTTTTACCTTCAGAAGAATGGATTGCCCATTCACTTTTCTTTGAATCTCTACTCTTTATTGCCTATGAAAAATTCGGTGATAGTGGTATATTTTTTTTAAAAATTTTTTTATTGAGTTTTTTGTTCCTTCTGCTTATTTATTTAATTAAAAGAGAAACTGAAATAATTTTGAATTTTTTAATTCTTTACTTACCTATTTATACTCTTTTTTTCTGGGGGACAACATTAAGACCACATATTTTTACATATTTATCAACAATTTTGATTTTGCTGATCCTTGAAAAGGGGGTTTATCCTTTAATTATCCCTGTTTTAATATTTTTTTCTCTATTTCATGCAGGTATAATAGCACCAATAGGAATCTGCGGAATATATATCCTCTGCCTTTTAATACAGAAAAATTTTAAAAAAGTGATAATTTTAATTTTTTATACAATTTTAAGTATTATTTTCATAATTATTTTCAATCCCTATCATCTCAAATATTTTGAATATATTTACAAAGCCATGACAGAGAAAATTGTTATATGGTCAAAATATGTTACAGAGTGGGAACCTATATTTATCCCAGTATTATTTGATAAAAATTACTATTATATAATTTCTTTAATTTTTATTTTATTTTTTGTTTCAATATATTTATTTTCACCTCATAAAAAAGAAATTTTTCATACACTTTTAATGATTTCATTTTTTTATTTCTCTTTAAAACATGTTAGGAATACCCCCCTTTTCAGTTTAGTCTCGGCATTTGTAGTGCCTTATCATTTTAATAGAATATCAAAATTTAAATTAAAATTTGATTTTTTTGAAAATAGCGTATATTTGAAAATTTTTCTTTTAATTATAAATATATTTTTACTCATAAAAATTTTTTTTCAGGATAAAAGAATTATAATTGATGAAAAATTTTTCCCAGTAAAGGCGGTTAAATTTCTAAAAGAAAATAGAGAAGGTGGAAATATACTGTGCCCTTCTGACAGGGGAGGATTCATTGAATATTTTCTCTACCCTGATTTTAAAATTTCTGTTGATGGAAGGTTAAGTGTTCCTGATTATATCCTTGAAGAACACTATAAATTCTGGAATCTTGAAGCTAACCCAGAAAATTATGTTAAAAAATACATAGTTAATTTCATAATAAGTAAAAACGAATGGCTTTTAACCAAGGTTCTTCTTTCAAAACATAATTTTGAACCAATTTACAGGGATGAAAATTTTACAATTTTTGAAGTGAGATAAATTTATAAAATTAATTTTTTCCCTTCATCTCCTCTGGATAGTTATAAAAACTTTAAATCTTTTTTAATTAAATAGTATTAAAATTCTATCCTTATTCCAATTCTGTGTGGGTGGATAAAATCGTTTCTTAAATAAAAAGCATAATCTAAAAACCAGGCACCATATTTTAAACTAAACCCAATACCAGAGGATAGTGTATTTTCTGATACCTTCCGATAATTTCCATTCTGCAATACTTTATCTGCAAGAGATTTCTTTATTCCTCCCCTTAAATAAAGATATTTCATTATATCAACTTCAACCCCAAAACCAATATAAGGTGGATTCCCTGTCAAGGATAAGGAAACATCTAAAAATGAACGCACATTCCACCTCTCCATCAAATAATCATAACTTCCACCTATACGAACCTCTGAAGGCAAAGAAAAATCCGTCCTTGTAAGTGTCCCCTGCCTACCACTTTCCAAACCTGTCCCAATATTCCTAAGGGCTAATCCCCACCTGTAAATACCCAAGGAATAAATAAGACCCATATCAAATGCAAAACCATACGCAATATCCCCATCTATATTCTCATAAAGATATTTAAGATTAAAACCTCCCGAAATCCCCTCAAATAATTTCCTTGAATATGTCCCTGTAAACACATAACTGGATGAACCAAATACACCAAGAACCTCCCCATCCTCATTCCGCTTCTCCATATCCTCAACCTGAACACTAATTACTGAAAAACCAAAACTCGATGAAAACTTCTCCTTATCTCTCCCAAAAGCAAAACCCGCCACCCCATAATTAACACCCGGCAACCACTTCGTATAATTCGTACTAAAAGAAAGATGCGTGTTTGATAAACCAGCAGGATTCAAAAAAACCTCTGAAATACCCGCCGCAGTAGCAATACCTATATCCCCAGAACCAGCAATCCTCACAGAAGGCTCAATCTTTAAAAAAGCAGCCTCCTCAAATCCCCAAAGCGAAACAAATATTATAACCATTAATCCTATTTTTTTCATATTTCACCTCCTTATTTAATCACCGCAACCCTTTTTATAACTACTTCATCCCCTGCCTCCACCCTGAAAATATATACCCCCCTCGGTATTCCCCCCACATCCCAATTAACCTTGTTCACCCCATAACCAGGATTCTTTAAATTAATAATCTCCACTAAATCACCCGAAATATCATAAATCTTAACCTTTACCTCCTTCGGCTTCCCCTTCTTCCCCGGATTCAAATAAAAAAATAAAGTCGCCCTATTTACCCCCTTTATCGGATTAGGAGCAAAATAAACATTTGCCTCAGGAAGCAAAGCTTTCCCTTTTGCCTCATAAGATTCACCAAGAATATAAACTATTGTAT
>CBFGJR010000201.1:0-20256 GCA_965649145.1 Caldifarciminota bacterium
TCTTCCTCATTATATGCAGGAATTAAAACTGATACTTTAACCTGTTTCAATGAGTTCCTTTTTTTGTTTTGCAGCCCATTTTGAATAATACTTTTCTATGTATTCTCTTTTCACACGAGTGAGTTCTGTTTCAGGGAATGTAGTTAAAAGTTTCCATCCGATATCAAAAGTTTCCTCAATTCCCCTTTCTTTAAATCCCTGATTTATCATTTCCCATTCAAATTTGTCTGCAAAATGCAAATATCTTTTATCCATTTCACTTAAAGCATCCTCACCAATAATTGCAACGAGTTTTCTCATATCCCTTCCTTTTGCATAGCAGGCATAAAGCTGGTCTGCAAAATTTCTATGGTCTTCCCTTGTTTTTCCTTTTCCTATTCCAAGGTTCATTAAACGGGAAAGTGACATGAGTATATCAATTGGTGGGAAAATCCCTTTTCTATGAAGTTCCCTTGATAGAACTATCTGTCCCTCAGTTATATACCCTGTAAGGTCTGGTATTGGATGTGTTATATCATCATCTGGCATTGTGAGAATTGGTATTTGAGTGATTGACCCCTTTTTCCCCCTTATCCTTCCTGCTCTTTCATATATCGTTGCAAGGTCAGTATACATGTACCCAGGATAACCCCTTCTACCAGGAACTTCTTCTCTTGCAGCACCGATTTCTCTTAAAGCCTCGCAATAGTTTGTCATATCAGAAAGAATAACAAGAACATGGTAATCAAGTTCAAAGGCAAAATATTCTGCTGTTCTTAAAGCAAGCCTTGGTGTTAAAAGTCTTTCAATCGCTGGGTCATCTGCAAGATTAACAAATGCAACTATTCTCCCAAGAGAACCTGTTTCTCTGAATTCTTTTAAAAAATATGCATATTCCCTTGAAGTTATACCAAGTGCAGCAAATACTATTAAGAATTCTTCTCCCTCCCCCCTTACTTTTGCATACCTCATTATCATTGAAGCAATTTCGTTTGCAGGGAGTCCTGAACCAGAAAATATTGGTAATTTTTGTCCCCTTACAAGTGTATTAAATCCATCAATTGCCGAAATTCCTGTCTGAATAAAATCAGAAGGCTTATCCCTTGCTATTGGATTTATTGGTGCCCCAATCACAGGGAGCCTTTTCTCAGGTGTTACTCCTGGAAGCCCATCTCTTGGCTCACCTCTTCCATTGAATATCCTTCCTTTCATTTCCCTTGATACACTTATCCTTATCTGGTCTTCAACAAATCTTATTCTTGTTTTTGCAACATCAAGCCCTATTGTGCCCTCAAGAACCTGTATCACTGCAAAATCTTCTGAAACATCAAGAACCTGTCCGCTTCTTTTGGTTTCATCAGGTAATATTATTTCAACTAATGCACCGTAAGAAAGGTCTTTTGCCTTTTCAACAAAAAGAAGAGGACCTGAAATATAAGATATAGTTTGATATTCTTTTATTGTCAAATCCATAAACTCTCCTTTTTAGTTTTTAATTTTAATGTAAGTTACCTTTTCCCCTTCAAATTCAATAATCATGTCTTCATATTCCCATTCTTTTTTATTTTTCTCTTTATAAAAGGCAACTCTTCTTGGGTTTCCTTTGGAAAAGAAAACTTCCTCTTCTTTCATCCCCTTTTTAATTTTCCCTTTAATGATTAATTCATAGATTTCCCTTTCTCTTTCAGGAAATATTTTTTTAAGAATAGGGATGATTTTTTGCTCCGGGTAAATTTCCTTTAATATCTCAAATGCTCCTTTTTTTATCTTGAGTTCTATTTTTTCATTTTCCATTATTTTTTCTAAATTTATTTCTATATTCTTTCTATTTTTTAAAATTTCTTTTGCAAAATCTCCTGTATCTTTGTCAAAGGTTGCTTCTAAAAGGTAAAAGATGACGTCTTCATCTTCAATATTTGATATTGAATTTAAAGCCTCTTTTTTAAGAGTTATATTATTAGAATGGATAAACTTTGCAATTTTAGGTAGTGTTTTTTTAACCTTCATCTTACCAATTGCACTTATAATTTCTTTTTTAATATAATCACTTTCTTTTTCAAGGAACTCAATAAGAGTGTCTATAATTTCAGGTGGTGCTTCACCAATTTCGCCAATTGCATATATTGCCGAAATTTTTATGTTTTCCTCTTTTGCTTTTAAAAAATAAAAAATTTCATTTAAACTTTCTTTTGCTTTGAAATAACCAAATGTTCTCAAAATCTCCGAAATATTTGAATAATCCCTTTCTTTTAAAAGCAATTTCCTCAAAAAGAAAATTCCCCTTTTATCATTTATGTTTCTCAAAGCAATTATACCTTCCCTCCTAACCATATCATGTGGGTCATCAAGTGTTTTTATAATGGATGAAAAAGATGAAGTATCTCCTATTTCCCCGAGTGCTCTAACTGCTTCTTTTCTTAATCCTGGGTGCTCTTCTTTTAAAAGTTCCGAAAGAATTTTTATTGAGTTTTTACTTTTAATTTTACCAACAATTTGGCATATTTCTATTCTATAATTTATATCTTCCTTTTTATCTTTTAAAATTTTTAATAAAAGAGGAATTAGTTCTTCTCCCTTTTTTATTATACTATCTTTTGCGTATGCACTTGCAGGTGTTTTGTATTTTATTGCATTTAAATAATCTTCAATTTCTAAACTTAAAATTAAAAATATAAAAATCATCCTATTCTAATATTTTAAACTCTACTCTTCTATTTTTTGCCCTTCCTTCTTCTGTTGCATTTGAGGCAATAGGCAGTTTTTCTCCGTATCCCTTTGCAAAAAGCCTTTCAGGTTCAATCTTGAATTTCTCTACAAGATATTTTTTTACTGCTTCAGCTCTTGCCTGTGAAAGTTCTAAATTTGATGGAAATCTTGAAGTTCTTATTGGTCTTGAATCAGTATGCCCTGCTATTTCAATTTTTAGAATTGGATTTTGTAGAAGTATTCTTCCTATGTAATCAAGTATTGGGTAAGATTCGGGTAAGATTTCGTCACTTGCAGTTGCAAATCTTATTTCAGGAAGTATAAATATCTCTTTTTTCTTCACAAGTAAAAATTCTTTTTCCATTTTCTCTTCCTCTTTTAATTCAATTGAATGCTTTTGGGAATAATAATCAGGGTCCTCAGGTTCTATTATAAGTTCATATACACCAGGAGTAAGTTTTGGGATAAAGATTTCTCCCCTTCCACTTACATATCCCTCAACAGGACCTTTATATTTTACTATTGCGCTTACAGGTTCTTTTGTTTTAGCATCAACAAGTTTTATGTAAATTTCAGATGGGGGTATCATTGAAAGTTCTATTATTTCTTTATGGACTCTTCCCTTTTTAATTTCCACTTTCCTTGATTCAGGATAATAACCTTCTTTTTTTACAGAAATTAAAACTTCTCCTTTTTCAATATTTTTCTTTTTAATTTTCCCCTCTTTTAGATGATATTTACCTTTGACCATACCCTCAAATTCAACATCACTTTCAATCATTTTTTTTGTATTTTTATCCATTATAATTACTTCAAGGGCTCCTTTTTGAATATACTGCATATAATCAAAGTTTAAAGACCATCTATGGGTCATTCCAAGAGCACCATATGGTACAAATGCATAATCTAAATTTATTTTTTCCCATTTTATTCCTCCTCCAAAGGTAAGGTATCCGAGTTCCTCACTCTGGGGTCCTGTTCTATAGCCTATTCTTAAAGCACCCGGACCCTTGTGTATTTCAAAGCCAAAATGGTATTCCATTTCTCCTTTTTCTTCATAGACAATATCTGAAAAAACTTTGAGATATTTAGGAAATGGGTAAAATAACCCGATTTTTGCTATAAATGGTGCCTTATATTTTTTATATTTATATTTTAAATTAAAGCCGATATTCTGGATAACAAAACCAATTCCAATTCTTTCTTTAAAAAGATGATGAATTCCTGCATCAAATCCAATTCCACTTCCTGCATCATTTATTATCTTGTGGTATATATAATTTATGGAAATTCCAGAAGAAAATGAAGGATTTATTTTCTTTGAATATACAAGATCTATCTTATAGGTATTTTCATTTCCTTCCCCTAATCTGTAATTATCCTCTGACCATATTTCAATTCCTTTCACACCACTATAAATTAAAGAAAATCCGAATGTTCCAAGTTCATGAATAAATGAACCTAAAAGATACTGATGAGTTATATCTTCAAACCATGCATCATATCCAAAGGCAAGTGAGGAGAATTCATTCTTTGAAAGGGCTCCTGGATTCCACAGAATTGACATTATATCATCATATCCTGCAGTATAACTTTCTCCAAGTCCTACTGGTTTTGCTCCATAGTTAAGCCTTAAAAGTGCATAAGAAAATATGAAAAATTTTATTATAAACATTTTACCTCCCTGAAACTTTTGCAGTTTTTTTCTTGATTACTTTATTTATTTTTTCCCCTTCAAATTTAAAATAATAAATATAAACACCAGGTAAAATTTCCCTGTTTTCACTATCTTTTCCATCCCATTTTATGAAATATATTCCCTCATTTTTATAATCATCTTTGAAAATCGTTCTTACTTTTTTCCCTAATCTATCATAAATTATAAGAGCAACTTTTCCTTTCTCAGGCAGAGAAAATATGAATGTTGTGGAACTCGTAAATGGATTTGCAAAATTATGGATATCAAGAGGCGGTATTGCTTTTGTTTTTATTTGCACACTGTCCCTTTTTGATGGAGATGCTTCTGATATTGCTTCTATCTTTGTAATGTCCATGAGTTTTTGAGGAAACTCCTGCCCTGGTAAAATTCCTTCTAATGAAAAATATGGTGCTTTTATTCTAACATAGAAAATAGTGCTGTCATTTGCTCCAACGGATAAATTTGGGAAAGGAAGTAAATTTTTATTTTGATCAAGAAGCTCTATTTTCCATTCTGGTTTTGTTCCTTTTGTTTCAAGATGGATCACATCGTCAGTATTTGAATAAAGAATTACCTTCATTGGATAATCATAGAATTCGCCACATGGTATGGTTTTTTCCTGATCCTTCTTTAGGTCAATTCCAAAAATAGCAGGCTTCACTTTTATAATTGCAAGGGAAGAATCACTACCTTTATATGGAGAAATATTTTTTAAAAAGGCGTAAGTTATTTTTATTTTTATGCTATCAGTTTCATCTTTATTTGCATTTTGGGGTATTAAGACCTTTAAAAGGAAAGTATCAGTTCCATTTGGTGGAAGAGAGTCAATATCAATGAGTCCATCATTATTTGTATCGTACAATGGGGTTATTCCATCACTTCTAAAAAATGTTAGATTCCATGGTTTTGTTTTAAAGTATTCTATATTTATCACATCTTTTATTTCACCTGAATTAAAAACTGAGAATATCATGTTTATTTCTTTTCCAGGTTCCTCACCTCTTTCTAAAAAATGAGGAGAGATTGTAAGTTTCACTTTTATACCCAGAGATGTTATAATTCTTGCTGAATCTTTAACATCCGCATATTTGGATAGATATCCTTTTAAAAATATTGTATCACCTCCAATTATTGCAGTATCTTTAAAAGAAGGCGGGATAATTTTTAGAACAATTTTCTTCTCATTAAAAGGCAAGATAAAAATACCTCCTGTTATGGGGGTTATGCTATCAGATTCAAGAATTTGAGCCTCCCATCCATTTCCAAGTCCCTTTATTCCTAAATAAATTGTATCACCGAAATTACTTTCATTTTTTACATACAAATCATAAAATTTGCTTTGACCAGGAAATGTTACCCCTTCGCGATCAGGATAAATTGAAATTCCTGGATTTTCTAAGATATTTATCTCTATTTTTGCTGAATCTCTTGCAGAAGGAAAGGATGCATACATTCCTTTAACATATATTATCCCAATTGTTCCAGCAAGAATACTATCGGGTAAAATTGTTTTGACTTTTAAATTTGCAATCCCCCCCTCTGGTAATGAATCTATATCTGGAATACCATCGCTATTGTGATCGTAAAGGGGGGACCCACTTGTGTCAACAATCTCTATGTTCCACGATACATTTGAAGAGGTATCAATGTTTATTACATCTTTAAAATTTCCAAAGTTTTTTACTCTTAAATTGAATGATAAGGTTTCCTTTGGAAAACCTGCTCCCTGTGTATCAGGTTCAACAATAAGATTAAAGTGTAAACCACAGACTGTGATTATAAATGCAGAATCCCTTCCTGTTGGATCAACCCCATTTCTTGCATACATTGCTCTTACAATTCCAGTATCAGAAATACCTGCTGGTGTACCTGATGGTGGACTTACTTTGACAATTATTTTTGTAGAATCAAAGGGTAAAAGAGTGTCAATATCAATATATCCGTCACCATTTGTATCCACAAGTGGGGTTATCCCATCAGATTTATAATATCCAGACCACCATGTGTTCTGAGAATGGGTTGGAAAAATGTTTATAACATCTTTAAGGTATGCATTTTTTACCCAGAGGGTATAGGATATTGTATCACCAGGAGATATTCCCTGTGTTTGATCCGGATAAATGTTTAACTTTGCCACTGCTGAGTATGGAAGAGTATAATAAATATTTGTTGGTCCATCCCTTGTATCAGTCCATGAGATAAGAGGGGCGAAACCCTTACAGCCTTTTACTGTTGATAATGCTATTTGTGCCCAGTTTGATTCCTCTACATAGGGACCGTCACTTGCCTCTTTTGAAAGTTCCCAAATCGGGGTATACCAGAATCCTGTTCCTAAGCTATCCTGATGAATTCTTTTATAAGCCACCCAGGCATCTTTATAATATGCACAATGAAAATATCCGATAACTGTATCATCTCTTGCATTCATACCATCAACAGTTATTGCAGGTGTTTTTGTATTAGCAGTAGATTGATCAACCACATCATTTCCCCAGCTTTCGCCAGCATTTCTGCTATAGACATAAATTATATTTATATCACCCGGAGTAAACTCTGATTGTGATACTATTACAACATCCCATTTTCCTCTTGATGCCACAATTTCATTTGAATAGATTGGATAGGGGTTATGATAAACATCTTGTTTTTCTACCCATGTGTTTCCCCTATCACCAGAAATTGCTACATATATATCATTTTCTCCATAAAGATATGAGAAATACACTTTGCCATGTCCACATGTTCCCCATAAAAACTGACGATAACTTCCAAGCCATGAAGAATAATCTGCTTTCATCTGCCATGTTGCTCCATGATCAATAGACCTATATATCTTTACCCCTCTCCATCCTGTCCATCTTGAATAACTATAAGCAATGAATATATAGTTATTTGGATATTTGTATTCTATTGCTATTGCAGGGGTCCATGTATCATCTCCGCTTATATCAATTGGAACGCCATGGACTCTTGTAAGGGCTGGATCTAAAATCAAGGCGTAGATATCATAATCTCCTGCATCTACATGACATGCAATATAAACACTATCTGTGGAAAGGTCTATTGCGATTACAGGATCTTTGGCATCGTAATAGGTATTCGGATTGTTTGGGTCATAAAAATATATGTATCCTACATATTCCCAGTTAATTCCAAGATTATTGGAGCGATAAAGTCCTATAACCCATACATTTTTTTCAGAGGAAAAGTAATTATCAACCATTATAAGTGTTCCGTCACTTTGTGGTGCAAAAACTGGTGTGCGGTTTGCTTCGGGTTGTGGAGTTACTCTTATATCAGGTGCAAACCATCCATATTTGAGTCTTTTTTCTTTTTCCATTTTAAATTCAGTTACCTTATTAATCCTTACAAATCCAGCGTTGAGTTCTTTACTTTCTTTAAAAATTTTTGGATTGGGAATGAATTCTTCACCAGAGCGTGTTTTTGCAGGTGAATTCCCAATAATTATAAATATTAAAAGAGAAAATATGCTCATTTTACCCTCCTTTTTATGGTAAAATTAAAACTTTTCTATATTTGTTTCCATAATTTATAAAATATATACCCTGCTTCTTATTTTTAATCCTCTGTCCAGTTATGTTTATCATTTCAAATCCTTTGTTTAATTTCAGGTCAATTTTTCTAAAAATATTTCTTTCATTTTTTATTTTTTTATCAAAAAAAACAAATTTTTCCTCTACTTTATACCCTGGCACATTTGTTTTTAAATAATAAATATTTATTTTTACTTCATTTCCTTCTTCAGATTCATAAACAAGGTCTTTTATTCCATTATAGCTTGTCCCATAGATTATATGGATGGAATTGCCCGATATACGCCTTGCAACATGTGGGAGGTTATCATTGAAAAGTGGAGTATTTGTTATTTGAATTTTCTCTGTCCATGTATTCCCTCCATCAAATGAACTCATACCGAATATATCCCAGTATCCATAACCTATGCTTGCATCTATTTGTGTTAATTCCTGCCATACAATGCTTATTGTGCTTGTTGAACGATTTATTGCTACTCCTACATGACATCTCAGTATTGGAGTATCAATATCGCTATCCTGTGTTAAATTTATACATGTTCCACCTTTAAGCATATAGATATTTCCACCTCCATAGATAGGTAATGTTATTCCTGTTGAAGTATCTGTCATTGTTCCCCATTTTTCTCCAACCCCAAAAAATGCAGGTACTCCATTGGGTAAGAATATTCCTTCGCCACCAACCCAGAACCTGTACCAGCAATGATATAGCCAGTTTCCCTCCATCCAGAATGTATCAGGTGGTAATTTCCCTACAGGGAATGGACCTTCCCATGTATTTCCTCCGTCAAGGGATCTTGCCATAACAACTTGATCACCTTCTAAAATTCCACCAGGTGCTTTGTAAAATACTGCAATTTTATTCCCATCTATATCACTTCCTGTATAAATTCCTTTTGAGAAACTTATTACAGGTTTTATGCTATCCACTGGTTGCATATTTGCGGGATTAAATTTTTGTGCATAACTAAATCCGATTTCATTTTGTTCATCATATCCACTCCCAATTACTATAATATTTCCATCAGGTAAGTAAAGGGGAGTTGTATATGCTATTCCAATATTTGTTGAGAGTAATTTATCTATATTCCATGTTCCTGTGCTTCTTATCATACTGTTTCCTGCTTCTCTTCCCCATACCCCTGAAATAGGAACTGACCATGTTGCAACACAATAAGAAGGCGTTATGCACGAATGTGGATACCTTCCAGGATAATCTTCACCTGTAAGGGGATTTATTATAGGACTTTTTGTCCATACTTCGCCAGAACTTGAGTAGGCATAACCAATCCATCCTGTTCCTGGAGTGGATGGATCTCTTCTTCTATATGCAATTCCTATTAAATTGTAATTTACATCTATAGGGTCATGTGCAGTCTCCCATAATGTATATTGATTTGGTGCAGAATCTATGAGAACAGGTTCAGCCAAAAGAAAATAACTGGATTTTGAAGGTTTTGCAAAGGACTTACGATGTTCATTTTCTGAAAATTTTTTTAAAACTAATTCCATTGAAAAAAGTAACATTAAAAATATTTTCATTTTACCCCCTTTTTAATTACATCATAAAAATGTAATTTTTCAAAAATTTCTTTTTTCTTTCTTCATATTTATTTAAATCTTCTTTGAATTCAAATTTTTCCTTTCCTTCAAGTATATTTTTAATTATAAATGGTAAATCCTTTATGTTTTTTACCCCAATTCCTCCCTTTATATTTTCTAAGAATTTAACATTGCCTGTTTCCTGTCCAGGACATGCTCTTATTGCAAGAAAAGGGGTTTGTGTATAAACCGCTTCTGCGGTTGTTGACCCGCCCGGCTTTGAAATTATTAAAATTGATCTTCTCATATATTCTGCAACCTTATCAGTAAATCCAATAACCTCTATTTTTTTGCCACTATTTATCATTTTAAACTTCAAAACTTTATCATAAAGTTTTTTATTTTTTCCACATATTATAGTTACCTTTAAATCCTTAAAACTTTTCCTTATTTCTTTCAAGATTCTCAAAATAGGTCCTTTACCTTTTCCACCTCCCATTATCAAAATTCCATCCCTTTCAAATTCTTCTTTTTTTAAAAAATCTTTTCTCACAGGATAACCTAAAATTTCATAATTTAAATCCTTTATTTTTTCTTTTATTTCCTCATATGTGAAAATTGAGGGTATCCATAAAAGGTCTGTTCCTTTTGAAATCCAGCTTGCATGGATTTCTCCAAAATCTGTTATTACTGTTATAAGATAAAATTTCTTTTTTAATTTTCTTTTTACTTTAAATAAAGGGGGGATGAAAAATGGATGGGTTATAAAAATTATATCGGGATTGAAGGAATTTACCATTTTTTTTAATTCAGGGAATAAAAGAATGTTTTGAATGAAAATTGTAAAATTGTAAAGAAAATTTATGTTGAAAGAATAGAATATGGGTTTCCACAGAAATGGGGTTTCTGAAAGAAGATCCCAGAAAAAGGGCATAAGGAAATAGGGGAAAGGAGCATTTTTTAATCCATCAATGTTTAAAACTTTAAAATTTTTAAAATTTTCTTTTATGTAATCCTCTATACTCTTTGAAGCTAAAAAATGTCCTGCACCTGTCCTTGTATGGAGTATCATGATTTTCTTAAAATTTCCCTTCCTGTTTTTACATCCAGCCATTTCTTTATTCCTATCATTGGGATTATTAAAAGGGAAAATAAAAAATGGGGGATAGGATAGGAAAGCAAAAGACTTGATAAAAGAAGGATTATCATCCCTACCGCCATCCCCTTTTCAAAACTCTTTAATAAAAAAATACCTATAAATCCTGAAAAAAGCCCTATTACACAGGGAACAGGCATCATTGCGAATATTATTCCATAAATTGACGCCATTGCCTTTCCACCATAAAAATTTGTCCATAAAGGAAAATCATGTCCTATCATTGCAAATACTGCTGAAATATATGAAAATGTATAATTTTGGAATAATTCATAGGGAATTAAAAAAGAAAAAAAGCCCTTTAAAAAATCAATGATTGCAACAATTATTCCTGCAGTTTTACTAACACTTCTCCATACATTCTGTGCACCTGGATTTCCATTCCCAATTTTTCTTATGTCTTTTTTATAAAATATTTTTGATATCAAAAATGCAGTGGGAAATGAACCAAGAAGATAACCTAAAATTATGGATACGAGTAATTTCACATTTTTATTTTAAACTATTTTGATTTGAAATTTCAATTATGATAAAGTTATAATTTATTTATGATTAAACTTCCGGAGCCAAATTTTAAAGGTAAATATACTCTTGAGGAGGTTCTTAAAAAAAGAAGGACATGTAGAGATTTTGCAAGAGATAAAAAATTGACAGATGAAGAGGTTTCCCAACTTTTATGGGCAACTTACGGAATTACCGAAACTTCTTATGGTCTTAAGACTGCACCTTCAGCAGGAGCAAGATATCCACTTGATATATATGTTGCAAAGGAAGATGGTGTTTTTAAATATATTCCTGAAAAGCATTCTATTGAAGAAGTTTTTAAAGAAGATATAAGAGAGAAAATTGCTATTGCTTCCTGGAATCAGGATTTTATTGCGGATGCCCCCTGTGTATTTATATTTTATGCAGTTTATGAAAGGACAACTTCAAGATATGGTGAAAGAGGAATAAGGTATGTTCATATTGATTTGGGTCATGCTGCTCAAAACCTTTTACTTCAAGCAGAAGCACTCGGGTTAGGGGCATGTCCTGTTGGTGCTTTTAATGATTCAGAAATCAAAAAAATACTTAAATTTAAAGGTGAACCCCTTTATATAATTCCTGTTGGTTATCCACTTTGAACGAATTATTTGTGATAATTGATGGAACCTCCTTAGCCTATAGGGCTTTTTTTGCCTTTATAAAAAATCCATTAAGAAATACAAAAGGGGAAAATACTTCAGCCCCTTTTGCATTCACAAATTCAATATTAAAGATTAAAAGAGAATATAAGCCTCGTTATATTGCAATTGTTTTTGATGCAAAAGGTAAGACAAAAAGGCATATAATTTTTGAAAAATATAAGGCAACAAGACCACCTATGCCTAATGAACTTGTTTTAAGTCTTGAGAGGATAAAAGATATAACAAATGCATTAAATATAAAAATTTATGAAATGCCAGGATTTGAAGCTGATGATGTTATCGCAACCCTTACAAAAAAGGCAAGGGAAAGAAACTGGAAAGTTATAATTATTTCATCGGATAAGGATTTACTTCAAATTGTATCTGATGATGTTTTAATTCTTGATACAAGACCAAAAGAGGATATTTTATATACAAAGGAAAAAGTATTTGAAAAATTTGGGATATTCCCAAATAGAATCCCGGATTATCTTGCTCTTCTTGGTGATAGTATTGACAATATCCCGGGTGTTTCAGGAATTGGAGAAAAATCAGCAGTTGAAATTATTAACAAATTTAAAGATATTGATGACCTCCTGGAAAATTATACAAGGATTGAGAACTTAAGGATCAGGGAATTAATCAGGCAAAATATTGATAATATAAAAATGGCAAAAGAACTTGTAAAACTTGATGATGATATTGAAGTTGAATTTTATGAAGAAGAACTTAAAGTGAAAGAGCCCGATTATGAAAAACTCTTTAAAATTTTAAAAGAACTTGAATTTTATTCAATAATGGAAAGTTTTTCAAGGAATTTTCCCGTTTTTGAGGTTAAAGAACTTGAAAATCCTCTAATTTTAAAAGATGGATTTACCTTTTCAATTTATAAAGATGAGGTATTTTTTAAAAAGGGAGAGAATTTTTATAGATTAAAATTTGAGAAAGCAAAGGAAATATTTGAATATGATTGTGAAAAAAATGTGTGTGATTTAAAGGAAACATATAAAGAATTTTTGAAAAAAGGAGTTATTTTAAAAGGGAAATTAAATGACCCTTTAATTGCAGAATACCTTTTATATCCTGAAAAGGAAAATATTACTATTGAAAAAATGGCTCTTGAAAGGCTTGGTTTTAAGTTCAGTCAGGATATAAGGAGAAGAAAAATTGAAGAAATTTACTTTGCTCATAGTGTTTTACCCTCTTTAATGGAAGAGATAATAGATAAAGGACTTTATAAACTTTATTCCGAAATTGAGATTGAGATTGCAAAAATTTTAGCAGAGATGGAAGAAAGGGGTGTTTATATATGTGAAAATGTTTTAAGGGAGATTAATAAGGAAATAACTTTTTCTTTAAATGAAACTTGTGAAAAAATTTATAAAATAGCAGGAATAAGGTTCAATATAAATTCACCAAAACAACTTTCAGAAGTTCTTTTTAAAAAACTTAAATTACCGTGTAAGAAAAAAACAAAAACAGGTTATTCAACAGATTATGAAGTTTTAACAGAACTTTCAGAAGAGTATGAGATTGCAAGATTGATTCTTGATTATAGAGAACTTTTTAAAATAAAAACAGGTTATATAGATACTCTTTTAGAGCTTAGAAACCCCTTTACAGGAAGGATAAATGCCACTTTTAACAATGTGAAGGCATCCACAGGAAGAATTATATGTTCAAATCCAAATCTACAAACAATACCTGTAAAATCAGAAATAGGAAGGAAGCTAAGGAAGGCATTCTGTGCACCGGATGGTTATTACATAATATGTGCTGATTATTCACAGATAGAACTCAGGATACTTGCCCATTTTTCAGAAGATGAAAATCTTATAAGAACTTTTGAAAGAAAAGAGGATATACATTCCTACACTGCTTCTTTAATAACAGGTAAAGATGTAAAAGATATTACTCCTGAAGAAAGAAGGAAGGCAAAAACAGTTAATTTTGGAATATGCTATGGGATCTCTCCATTTGGTCTTTCAAAAGAATTGAATGTAACACCTGATGAGGCAGCAAGCCTTATTGCGCTTTTCTTTGCAAATTTCCCGAAAGTTAAAGAATGGATAGAAAAGACTTTAAAATTTGCAAGAGAAAATTGTTATGTAAAAACTTTATTTGGAAGAATAAGGAATATACCTGATATAAATCACCATGTAAAAGAAGTTAGGCATCAGGCAGAAAGGATAGCAATTAATACACCTATTCAGGGAACTGCAGCAGATATAATAAAAAAAGCAATGATAGAGATTCACAGAGAATTTAAAAATAAAAAATTGGACGCTCATATAATACTTCAGATACATGATGAACTTTTATTTGAAGTAAATGAAAAAGATGTTGAAATTGCAAAAGAAATAATAAAGGAGAAGATGGAAAATGTTTTTCCTCTCAAAGTACCCCTTCTCGCTCACATAAATTGTGCAAAAAACTGGTATGATGCAAAATGATTTATTCTCTTACTATTTTCGTCCCTTCTTTCCCTTCAATTGCCTCTTTTGCCTTTTCTAAACTCGTAATTATAACTTCTTTTCCACCATTTTTTAAAAACTCTATTGCAGCCTCTATCTTTGGTCCCATACTCCCTTTTGGGAAATGTCCTTCATTTAAATATTTTATTGCTTCATCTATTTTCATTGTTGAAATCGGAGTCTGGTTATCCTGTCCATAGTTTAAATAAACCTTATCAACTGATGTAAGGATGAGGAAATAATCTGCATTTATAAAAGAGGCAATCTTTGCAGAACACAGGTCTTTATCTATTATTCCATAAACTGTCTTTAATTTATTTCCCTTTTTTATAAGAGGGATTCCTCCGCCTCCTCCTGCTATTACGATTTCTCCATCTTCAACAAGCTTTTTAATTATATCTTTTTCTATTATATCCAGAGGTTTAGGTGAAGGAACTGTTATTCTATATCCTCTATTTACATCCTTTTTTATAGGGTAATCAAAAAGCCCTTTCATCTCTTCTGCCTCTTTATGGGTAAAAAATGGTCCTATTGGTTTTGTTGGATTTTTGAACTCAGGATCCTTTTCATCAACAATTACCTGTGTTATTATAACGCTTATTTTTCTATTTATCTTTTTTTCGTAAAATATTTCATTGAGAAGATGAGATATCATGTATCCCATCCATCCCTGTGTTTCTGCATCAAGAACATCAAGGGGATACATTGGCACTTCTTTTCTTGCATAATAGTTTCTTAAAAAGGCAACACCAACCTGTGGTCCATTCCCGTGAGTTATAACGCAACCACTTGCTTTTTCTATAATTGGCAAAATTTTATAAAGGGATTCCTTTGTTGTTTTAAACTGAGTAACAACATGAAAAGGGGCACCTTTTGGCAGAATTGCATTACCTCCAAGAGCAATTACTACTTTCATTTCCCTATTCCCCTTTTAGATGTTTTTATAAATTCAATTAAATATTTTATATCATCATATTTTGAGAAATCTCTTTCTAAAATTTCAAGAGCCTGTGAAGTGTTTAAATTCTGTCTAAAAAGGATTTTATAAGCCTCCTTTAAAACTTTTATTCTTTCCTCACTAAAACCATTCCTTTTTAACCCAACTATATTAAGCCCTTTAATTTCTGTATTTTCAACTCCATCTGCTATCACATATGGAACAACATCAAGCCCTAAACGTGCTCTTCCCCTTATCATTGCATATTTGCCAACTCTACAAAATTGGTGTATCAAAACACCTCCTGATAGAACTGCGAAATCATGAATTTCAACATATCCTGCAAGTTGTGTACCATTTGCGATCACTATATTATTACCCAGTTTAACATTGTGTCCAAGATGGGTATAAGCCATTAAAAAGCAATTGTCTCCAACAAGTGTTTTTTCTCCTTCACCTGTTGCCCTGTGAATTGTTACAAATTCCCTTATTATGTTGTTTTTCCCAATTATAACTTCTGTTTCTTCTCCTTTATATTTCACATCCTGAGGAGGAAAACCTATGCAGGCAAAATTATATATAAAGTTATTCTCTCCAATTGTAACTTTTCCCTCAATTGTGACATTATTTTTTATTTTTGTTCCTTTCCCTATCTTAACTTCCCCTTTTATTAGTGAAAATGCTCCTATCTCAACATCTTCTTCAATTAAAACGCTTTTTTCCACAATTGCAGTTGGATGAATCTTTATCAATTTTAACCTCCTTCAGAAACAGCAGTTAGTTCTCCCTCAGCAACAATTTCATCATCAACATACGCTCTTCCATACATTTTACAAATTCTTCCTCCCCATCTTATTATTTCAACCTCCATTATGAGAGTATCTCCTGGTAAAACAGGTTTTCTAAATTTTACATTATTTATACCAGCAAAATAAAAGAGTTTCTTTTCCTTTAACTTTTTTGATATTAATATTCCACCTGTTTGAGCAAGTGCCTCAACTATTAAAACACCAGGCATTACAGGGTTCTGAGGAAAATGTCCCTGAAAGAAATTTTCATTAAATGTAACATTTTTTATTCCTATAATTCTATTTTCTTCCATATAGAGTATTTTATCCAGAAGTAAGAAGGGATATTTGTGGGGAAGTAATTTTAAAATTTCCTTAATATCAATTTCATCTTTTATAAGGTATTTTTTAATTCTTTTAATTGCTTGGATATGATGTCTATGTCCTGTTCCAATTGCGACTACATGAAAGGATATCGGGTAATTTAAAAGGGAAAAATCACCAATTAAATCAAGTATTTTATGTCTTAAAAATTCATCAGGATAAAAAAGTATTTCTTTATTTAGCCATTCACCATCTTTAAAGATAAGAACATTTTTTTCACTTCCCCCTTTTCCAAACCCCATTTTTCTTATTTCTTCAATTTCTTCATAGAATACAAATGTCTTTGCTCTTGCTATTTCCCTTTCATAATTTTCAGGAGTTATGTTTATACTTAAAAAACCTTCAAGCCCTTTTTCCTTTTTGAAAATATAACTTACTTTAAAAGAATCCGATGGTAAAAATATTATTTCTTTATCATTTTCAAAAGAGAAACTAACTGCATTTTTTAATTTAATCGGGCTTACCTCGCCTATCTCTTCAATTCCAACTCTTTTTATTTCTGAAATAAATTCATATGCGGATGTATCAAAACAGGGTATTTCTTCTCCTTCCACTATTATATCACAGTAAATATTGTAAAAACCAAAAAGTGCAGAAAGAAGATGTTCAAAGGTAAATATAATTTTGTCATCCTTTTTAAAAGCAATACATCTATAAGAGGTTTCAACATTTTCAAGCGAAAAAGGAATTTCAATTTCTTCACCATTTCTTTTTAAGAAAATTCTTCTTTTCATTTCCCTTTTTGGTTTCAAAATCACCCTATTTTCCTTTCCTGTATGTAGTCCTATCCCTTCAAAAATTATTTCATTTTTTAAAGTATAAACCTTCATTTTTCCTCCTCAAAAATTTCATAAAAAACTTTTGCAGTATTAAAATGTATATCAATAAGGTCATTTAAATTTTGAGAGTATCCTCCTCCAAGTGTAATTGCAACAGGTATATTGTTTTTTTTACAAAACCTTGCAACCTTTTTATCTCTTTCAATAAGTCCTTCTTTTGTAAGCATAAGATTTCCAAGTTTATCCTCTTTATAGGGGTCTGCTCCTGCCTGATATATACAAAAATCAAAAGGCAAATTTTTTTCAATAATTTCTAAGGCAAAATCCATTTTTTCAAGATATAAATCATCTCCTGCAAAATCCGGTAAACCTATATCAAGGTCGCTTTTCTCTTTTACAGGATAAAGATTCTGTTGATGAATTGAAAAAGTGAAAACATCTTTATCTTCCTGAAATATTCTTGCGGTTCCATTACCCTGGTGTAAATCACAATCAATAACAACTGCCCTTTTTATTTTTCCTTCCTTTTTTAATTTCAGAATTGCGTAAGCAATATCGTTTATATAACAGAACCCTTCTGCCCTATTTCTAAATGCATGATGAAAACCACCACCTATATGATAACATACCTTTTCCTTTAATGCAATCTCTGAGGCAATATATGTACCAGAGGAAGCAATCATAAACATCTCAACTATTTCTTTTGTAAGGGGAAGTTCTGAATAAATTGTTCTTTCTGTGAGTCTTAAATTCTTCAAATCGTCAAGATATTCCCTATCAAGTAGAATTAATAAATCCTCTTCTTCTCGTAAGAATGGAGAGATAAAATCCTCTTCTTTCCCGATTTTTTCCTTTAATATTCTCTCCTTTATTAATTTATATTTTATTGTTGGGAAAACATGAGCACCAAAATCTGCAAGATATTTTTCAGAATAAACGAATTTCATTTATATATCCCTTTTTCTTTTATATATTTTTCAACTTCATCTCTTACAAAGAATTTTATCTCTTTTCCTTCTTTAACCCTTTTTCTTATCTCACTTGATGATATCTCAATGCACCTATTGTTTAAAAATTTAACCTCTTTTGAAAATGGTAAATGAGTTAAGTCCTCTGTTTTTCTCTTTAAAACTGCTATTTTAACCTCTTTTAATATTTCTTCAGGCTTATACCATGTTGAAAATCTTTCAAACTGATCAGAGCCCATCAAAAACCAGAATTCATTTTCCTTATATCTTTTTTTAATCTCTTTTATAACAATCAAAGAAAAACTTTTTTCAAGATTTAGTTCCTTCTCAAAATCTTTTGCCTCAAATTTCTCAAAATTTTTAATTGATAGTTTTACCATATTAAATCTTTCAATAAAACTTGCATTCTCCTTTCTATGAGGTGGATTGAAGCTCACCAAAAACCAGATTTTATCAAGGGAAAGTTCTGTTAATGCATCTAATGCTGTTAATAAATGTCCTAAATGGGGTGGGTCAAATAAACCGCCAAATATTCCTATTTTCATCTTCTATCCTCAAATATTTTACTTGCTTTTTTATAAATATCAAGGTCAGAATACTCCTCTTTTAATATTTGAAAATAAATCCTTGCAGATTCCTTTTTATTCATTTTTAAATAAAGGTTCATTGTATTGAATATTTTTTTTGCGATTCTCTCCCTACATTTTTTAATAATTTCTTCTGTTTCTTTTTTAAATTTTGATTCAGGATAATTTTTTATAAAATTATTTGCATTTCCAATGATTTCATAAGTTTTTTCCTGATCAAGCTGTTCATTAGGCAATTGCGAGAATTCTATCTTTATCATCATAAATTCACTCTCTTCTCTATATTCACTATTTGGAAAGTGATCCTTTAAAAACTTAAACTCCATAAAACTTTGCTCATAATCTTTTATTTTATAAAAGCACATTGCAAGATAGAATTGAGCGTCATCCGTATTTTCCGAAATTTCCTTTGCATATATCACCTTTTTGAATCCTTCAATTGCTTCTTTATACTTTTTCTTTTCATAAAACTCAACACTTTTTCTGAAAATTTCCTCTGTGTTTTCACTTCCCTTAAACAAATCTCTTTTTACACAGGATAAAAAAATAAAAAATAAAAAAAGAAACAAAGTTTTATATTTCATTATTATAATTGAGATATCCTATCCTTTATTTTATAAATTAAAACCTCTATGCGCTGGAGTCCTTCCCTTATCTTTCCAGTAAGTTCCCTTACTTTTTCTGGAAATTTTTCCTCTTCTGGTCTTAAATGAGCAAATTTTTCTCTTATCTCCGAAAATGTTTCCCCAAATTTTTCCATTAATAAATTTATATCATTTTTTATAAATATTATATTCTCCCTCATTTTTGAATATTTTTCCCTTAATTCCTCCATTTTTTTATCACATATTTTCTCAAATTCCCTTTCAAAGTATACAAGTTTTTTTTCAAGTTCTTCTTTTTTAAAATATATATCTATTATATATTCATTCATCTCCTTTGTATAAGATAACAAAAAGTTTTTCCTTTCTTTACTCTTTTTTATATTTTCTTCTATTTTTAATAAAATTTCGCGCATTGATGCAATTGGTTTTGAAATGTAATCATCCGCCCCTTTTTTTAAGATATGTACAGCCAGATCTTCCGAACCATAAGCAGTCATTATTATCACCGGCACTTCAGCATATTTTTCTTTTATTCTTTTTAACATTTCCACCCCATCAGTATCAGGAAGAACATAATCAATTAAAATTAAATCAGGTCTAAATTCTTTTATTTTTTCAATTCCTTCCTTTCCAGTTGTTGTATATTCTAAGAT
The DNA here is from genome assembly GCA_965649145.1 of Caldifarciminota bacterium. Taxonomy (GTDB): domain Bacteria; phylum Hydrothermota; class Hydrothermia; order Hydrothermales; family JAJRUZ01; genus JBCNVI01. The sequence continues at coordinate 19,978 of CBFGJR010000201.1, forward strand.
GTAGTTATTTTCTTCAAATACTCTTTTTAAAATTAAGACCGTTTCAATGTCATCCTCAATCAGAAGTATTTTACCCTTTTTTTCCTCTTTTTCCTTCATTTCTCCGGTAAGTTCTCTTATTTTTTTCAAGATAACCTCAGGGTCGGTTCCTTTTTGAAAATAAGCATCTATTTTAACAGGATAAAATCTTCCTCTTAAAATAATACCTCTTTTAATTTCATCTTCTTTAAAATATAAAATTGTATGAAATATAAAAGGGATTTTCTTTGTTTTTTGATT
>CBFGJR010000201.1:20356-23890 GCA_965649145.1 Caldifarciminota bacterium
ATCTTACATTCTCTTACAATTTCAATACCAAGTTTTTTTGGAAGCAATATTTCAAGTATTACACAATCAGGTATAATTTTGAATATATCCTGTATACCTTCCTCCCCATCAAAAGAATGATAAACTTTGTATTCTTTTTCTTCTAAAAATTTCCCAATTGATTCATGGATTTCTTCAGAATTGTCTATTATAAGAATTTTTTTTTCCATCACATTTTTTAACTGGGGCGCGAGGATTCGAACCTCGACTGTGGGATCCAAAATCCCATGTCCTGCCGGTTAGACGACGCCCCAGTTTAAACTTTTTACCCAAAAATTTTTACCAAAACCAAAATTAAAATCTTCTTCTATTTTTTCATCAAAATAAGCCCAAAGGCTTGAACCACTACCTGCAAGCATCACTTTTTTTGCCCCTTTTAAAATCAAAACATCCTTTATTCTATTAAAAAATGGGTAGTATTTAAAAACTATCTCTTCAAAATCGTTTTCTATTTCTTTTATAAATTCCTCATAATTTTTTTCTTCAAGATGCTTTAATGCCTTATAAAATTTTTCTTCTTTCTTTTTAATCATCTCTTTATCTTCATAAATTTTGTCAATTTCTGAATATGCCCATGAAGTATTTATTTCAAAACCAGGATAGAATATGAAAAAGTTCCCTTTGAAATCTGTTAAAATACTTTCTAAGATATCTCCTCTTCCTTCCCCTTTTATTGTTCCATAATTTAAAAAATAAGGGACATCACTTCCTATTTTTTTTGCTATATTATACATTTCTTCATTTGTTAAATTTAAAGAATAAATCTCATTCAATGCTTTTAAAATTGATGCTGCATCCGAAGAACCTCCACCAAGTCCACCCCCTACTGGTATATTTTTCTTTATGTATATTTCTGCACCATAGAATTTATTTTTATACTTTGATAATTCCTCAAGAACCCTTATGGCAATGTTCTTATCCCCTTCTGGTCCACCATCACATTTTATTTTTACAAGTTCACTCTTATTTATTTCAATTTCATCAAAAAGGTCAACAGGATGAAAAATTGTTTTAATCTCATGGTATCCATCTTCCATTTTTTTTATTACCCAGAGCCCAAGATTTATTTTTGCATATGCTTTTATTCTCATTTTTAAGTTTGTATATTATAATATAAATTGACTTTTTTTTCAATTTCCTTTATAATTGATTTTTTAAAAAGGAGGTGTTTTTATGATGGTTTTAATCATAATGATAGGTTTTCTTTTAAATGAGGGTGGAAATACAAAGATAGAGTATAATGTAAAGGAGAAGACCTCTACATATATTTTACTTGAGCTTTCCACTCATTCTCTTTCTTATAAAATAAAGAATTATAAAAATGAAAATTTTCTTGAATTTGAATTAAAAGAAGTAGGAATTACAGAGGAAATCGGTTTACCTGAACTTCCTGTTTTAAGAAAACTCTTTGAAATTCCTTTTGGTGCAGATATAAGTTTTGAAATAATTCAAATTGATGAAGAAAGAATTTCATTAAAGGAGATGAATTTACCAAGAATAAAGCCAAGACTTCCACCACTTCCGAAGATTAAAGATGCAAAACAGGAATTTGTTATAAACGAAGAATTTTATTCAAGGGATGAATTTTATCCAAAGTCGTTTTTTGAGATTAAAAAAAGAGGGATAATAAGGGAACATGAGGTAGCCCAGTTTATCTTTTATCCTATAAGATACAATCCCCTTAAAAATGAAATAATGATTGCAAAAAACTTAAAGGTAAAAATAAATTTTAAAAATGGAGATTTAAATAAAACAATAAAGGCTTATAAAGAAAAAGACAATATTGTTTTTAGAGAGCTTTTTAAAGATATCATAATAAACTATCCTCTCTTTTATCCACAGGTGCCTCCTCTTCCAATCGGTCTTTTAATAATTGTTCCTGATGAATGGGAAAACTATATTCAGCCCCTTAAGAAATGGAAAAAAGAAAAGGGTTATTATGTGAAAGTTGCGAAACTTTCCCAGACAGGTTATGATACAATTTCAATAAGAAATTTTATAATAAATCTTTACAATACATGGGACAAAAACTTAACATTTGTTATTCTTGTTGGAGATGTTGATAAAATACCTTATTTTAGATCTTCAGAGGCAGATAATCCGATAAATGATTTAAAATATGGGCTTATTGTTGGAAATGATTATTTCCCCGATATTTATGTTGGAAGGGTTAGCATAGCAGATGTTCCACAACTTACAAATGTTATAAACAAAGTTTTGAATTATGAAAAAGTAATATGGTCAGCTGGAAATGAATGGGCGAAAAGGGCATTTTTTATTGCATCTGCTGACCCTTATCATCATCAAGTTGCTGAGGGAACACATCTTTACTGCATGCAGATTGTGAGGAAGCCACAGCATGGCATGATTGCGGATTCAGTTTTTGCCTATTATCAATCAGGTTCACCTACAATTATCACAAATGCTTTAAATAATGGGAGGTCTTTATGTACATATTCAGGTCATGGAATAGAAACAGGCTGGAGTGATTACAATGGTCTTGAATATTACAATTCAGATGTTTACAATTTAACAAATACAGATAAATACCCACTTATTCAATCCTATGCTTGCTTGACTGGTAAATATGATCTTTCTGAATGCTTTATGGAGGCATGGATAAGGGCACCTAATAAAGGTGGAATATGTTCATTTGGTTCCTCAACTTATTCTTACTGGGATGAAGATGACATTTTGCAGAGAAGGCTTTTTGACGAACTTTTTGATACAGGATATGTATGGGTTATGGGTGCAATAAATCAAGGAAAGATTGAACTTTACAATTATTATGGGAATACACCAACGGTTCATAGATATTTTCAGATGTATAATTTATTTGGTGATCCTTCACTTGTTTTATTTACAAATATTCCAAAAGAGATGTTTGTCCAGCATGACCCTACTGTTCCTCCTGGAAATGTACAGGTTCAAGTCATTGTAAATGATCAAAGTGGTCCTGTTGAGAATGCGCTTGTATGCGCAATTCAAAATGATTCAATCCTTGATACAAAATATACAGATATAAATGGTAATGCAGTTTTAAATTTAAATATAACTTCAATTGATACAATATATATAAATGTAACTGCGTACAATCATATTCTCTATAAAGGATTTATGCTTGTTGGTGTTGGTTTACCGGAGATTCCAACAATAATCTCACCTCTTGATTTTGCAAGGATGCCAGGATTAAATCCAACATTAAGATTTTATTCAACTGACCCACAGGGAGAAGGTATTGAATACAGGGTTAAATGGAGTTTATATCCTGATTTCAGTTTATCAGATAGTTTTACAACTTCAGTATATCCTTCTGGTCAGATTGTTAATTTCAATTTCCCTTATAATTTAGAGTTTAATAAGACATACTGGTGGAAGGTAAAATGTCGTGATCCACAGGGTTCAGGTTACTGGACTCCTTATAGCCAGAAAAGGTCATTTACAGTAGCAGATACTTTAATACCGGATAGTACCTGTTCATGGTATCAAACGACA
>CBFGJR010000202.1:0-12250 GCA_965649145.1 Caldifarciminota bacterium
AAACTGAATGATTATAATTGATAAATCAGAATAGGTAATAAATAGAAATTTAAACTTTTTCAAACTGTAACCTGTATAGTTTTGAGTAAAGTTCTGACCTTTTTAATAAATCTTCATGTTTTCCTCTATCAACAATCCTTCCCTGATCCATTAAAATAATTTCATCTGCCTTTAAAACAGTTGACAATCTATGAGCAATAACAAGACTTGTCCTTCCTCTGAAGAGATTATAAATCGCCTCTTTTACAAGGTGCTCAGAATGAGCATCAAGTTGGGAGGTGAACTCATCAAGAATTAAAATTTCAGGGTCCTTAATAAAAACTCTGGCAATTGCTATTCTCTGTTTTTCACCACCCGAAAGACTTTTTCCAAGTTCTTTTATATCAGTATTTAAACCTTGGGGTAGTCGCAAGACAAACTCTTCCAGAACGGCATTTTTAATCGCCCTTTCCAGTTCCCTTTCATCAGCACAAGGATTTCCGTAGAGTATGTTATCCCTCACAGAACCCGAAAATAACATTGTTTCCTGGGTAACAAGACCAATTTTAGATCTTAAAGAATCAAGGCTAAAATCTTTAATGTTTATTCCGTCTATTAATATTTCACCTTCCTGAGGGTCATAAAATCTTAAAAGAATGGAAAGTAGAGTTGATTTACCGGCACCTGAAGGTCCAACAAAAGCATAAACTTTACCCCTTTCAAGAAATAAATTTATATTCCTCAAAACCCACCTGTCCTTTTCATAGAAAAAGGAAACATTTTTAAATTCTATTCCCCTCTCTAACTTTTTAAATTGAATATTTCCTCCCTTTTCTTCTTTTTCTTTTAATATATTAAAGGTTCTTTCAAGAGCTGTGATCCCCTGCTGCAGATTTGTATAAGAAAGAGTTAAACCTTTTAGGGGTTGAAGCATTGAAAGTGCTGAAGCGAGAAATACAAAGAACTTATCAGGTGTTAAAAGATTATAATTAAAAATAAGAACACCTCCAAGGTATAATAAAAAAGAAGCCATTATCGCACCAACAAACTCTGTTATATGGGGAGTTAGTATTGAAAGATTTTCATATTTTAAGTGGACCCTGTAAAAACTTTCGGTTTCTTTTTTAAACTTCTCTATTTCATCTTTTTTTCTTGCAAAGGATTTTACAATTTTTAAATTCATAAGGATTTCCTGCGCCCTTGAACCAATTTCACCCATTCTCTCCTGTGCTCTTTTAGCCCTTCTTCTCAAAACTTTTGACGAAACCTGTATAAAAACAAAAGCAAAGGGTAAAATAATAAAAGAAAGCAATGTAAGTAACATAGAAGCCCAGAGAGCAACTATTAAGTAAACTAAAACATTCATAAAATCTCTTAAAAACTGAATCAAACCCTCAGAAAGAGCATATCTAACAATGGTTAAATCGTGAGTAAATCTTGAAACAAGGGAACCTGTTTTTTCCTTTGAAAAATATAAAAGGGGTAGGTTCAAAAATTTTGAAAAAAGTGCATTCCTCAAATCTCTTGAAATTATTTCCTGAAACATAAATGATAAAAACTTTGATAAATATCCAAAAAGGGATTTAATACCGAATAATATAATAAGTAAAAAACATAATCTTTTAATTGATTCAATCTTACTTCCACAAATAAGAATTTTTTCTACAAAAAATAAAAATCTATCAATAAAAACACCCTGTAATTTCATTTCTCCACCAAATATTAAGTGTAAAAATGGTGGTATCATTGTGAGGGTAATTCCATTTACAAGAGAAAATAAGGTTGTGGACAAAATTGTAAGAAATAAAATTGTTAAATGATGTTTAAAAAAACTAAATAGTTTTATATAAATTTTCATTTAATTTTCTTCAAATTTTATTCCATATTTTTTTAATTTCTCCCTAAGGGTATTCCTGTGAACACCAAGTATTTCTGCCGCTTTACCCAACCTTCCCTTTGTCATCCTTAAAACTTTTTCAATATGTTTCTTCTCCACCTCATAAAGATTTAAAGTATCGTAATCCTCCTCCTTTTCTATTTCAGGAATATCTTCTACAACTTCACCCTGTCTCAACAAAACAAGTCTCTCTGCTAAATTTATAAGTTCTCTAACATTACCTGGAAAGGAATAATTTATCAATTTCTTTTTTATTTTTTCAGAAAAAAGAGGTTTTTTTAAATGATATTTTTCTGAAAATTTTTCAAGGTAATATTCCATCAAAGGTAAAATCTCATCTTTCCTTTCTCTTAAAGGTGGTATATAAAAACTTATAACATTTATACGGTAATAGAGATCTTCACGGAAAAGTTTTTCCTTTACCATTTTTTCAAGATCTTTATTGGTCGCACAGATAATTCTTGTGTTAACATCTATTCTTTCAAGAGAACCCAGTCTTTCAATCTGTTTTTCCTGTAAAAATCTCAATAATTTTGCCTGTAGGTTTAAAGGCAAATCACCTATTTCATCAAGAAATAAAGTTCCTTCATCTGCAAGTTCAAACTTTCCCTTCTTAGATTTTTCTGCTCCTGTAAAAGCACCTTTTTCATATCCAAAAAGTTCAGCCTCAAGAAGTTCTGAAGGTATTGCAGTACAGGATATTGCAACAAAATTTCCTTTTCTTAAACTCTTCTTATGTATGTATTTTGCAAGTACTTCTTTTCCCGCTCCACTTTCACCCCTTATTAATATGGTCGCATCAGTTTCTGCAACTCTTTCCGCATCAATAAATATTTTTTTCATATTTTCATTAATAACAATAAAATCTTCCCTTTTAATTTTTCTTAACTCATCTCTCAAATATTCAACTTCATTCTCCAGTTTTTCTATTTCTTTGAGCTGTCTCAGTATGTTTATAAGTTTTTCAATATCAATAGGCTTTGTTAAATAATCAATAGCACCTTCTTTTAAAGCATTAACCGCTGATTCAATTGTTCCATGAGCAGTTATGATTAAAAATTTTCCTTCACCCTCTTCCTTCATTTTTTTCATAAGTTCAATTCCATCAATTTCCGGCATTTTAAGGTCAAGTAAGACAGTTCTATACCCCCTTCTAAAAAAATAAAGAGCGTTTGAAGATTGACTTGTAAACTTAACCTTAAACCCTTTTTCCCTTAAAATTGATTCTAAATTTTTACCCTGGATCTCATCGTCTTCAACAATTAAAATCTTCATTTTAATTTTTTTGTTCCCTCAAAAATCTCATCCGATTTTTTTTCAATCATCTCAATTAATTCTTCAGGAAAAACAGCAGAAGCACCCAGCTTTGTAACCTCAATACCAGCAGCAATTGTGGATATTATTGCAGCCTCAAGGGGATTTGCACCAGAAACTAAGGAAAGAGTATAAGAGGCTATAACAGTATCTCCTGCACCTGTAACATCATAAACTTCAACTTCAAGGGAAGGAATTTTATATACCCCTTCCTTAAATTTTAAAATCATTCCCTTTTCACCGAGGGTTAGAAGGATTACGGGAATAAAGAGTTTCCTTGAAAGTTTATCAATCTCTCTCACCATATCATATTCATTTTTCAATTCCTTTTTAGAGACAAATTCAAGTTCCTTTCTGTTCGGTTTTAAAACTGTTATGTTTTTGTAAAAATTAAAATTATGTTTCTTTGGATCACAGGTTATAATTTTCCCCTGATTTCTTTTTCTTACCTCACCTATCAATTCCCTTGTAATTGTTCCCTTTTCATAATCTTCAAAAATAAAGGCAGAAAAATTATTATCTTCCAAAATTTTTTCAAGTATTTTTTTTCTCTGAGATATCTTTATAGGTTCAGTTATTTCCTCATCAATTCTAACTATCTGTTGATGCTGTGCTATTACTCTTGTTTTTCTTGTTGTGGGTCTTGAATTCACCTTAATAATTCCATCCCTTTTAATACCCTTTTCTTCCATTATATCAAGAAGAATTTTTGAAGAATAATCATCTCCAATAACACCGTAAAGCTGGGGCTCTCCCTTAAGGGCTTTTATATTCCATGCAACATTTGCTGCTCCTCCAAGATTATATTTCCTACTCTTTACAAGAACCACAGGAACAGGAGCCTCAGGTGAGATTCTATCCACATCTCCGAATATGTATTCATCAAGAATTATATCACCTATTACTTTAATTTTTTTCTCTTTAAAATTTTTAATGATACTGATTAATCTATCCTTTATTTTCTTCATTAAAAAAAGGATTAAGAATTTTAAAAGTTCTCTCTATCTCTTCTGGAATTACTTTCGTTTCACCTATAACTGGCATAAAATTTGTATCTCCATCCCATCTTGGAACAACATGAAAATGAAGATGACCTGGATAACCTGCACCTGCAATTTTCCCAATATTTATTCCTATATTAAAACCATGGGGTTTAATTGCCTTTTTTAAAGCCTTTACAGCTAATCTTAAAAGGTTAAAAATTTCTAAAATTTCTTCATCTTTTAAATTTTCAATCTTTCCAGTATGTCTGTAAGGAGCTATCATAAGGTGTCCTGAATTGTAAGGAAATTTATTAAGTATTATAAAACTCTTTTTTCCCCTTTTTAGAATAAAATTTTCTTCATCCCTATTCTCCTTAGATTTAATACAAAAAATACACCCTTTTTCCTTTTCAAGGGTTTTTAGGTAATGAATCCTCCAGGGTGCCCATAAATTTTTCATAATTTATCCCTTTTAAAATAAATTATCCTCCCGCAATAATGACAGGTTCCTGTTTTTTCTGTTCTAATCATTTCATCAATTGTGAAAAAAGGAATTTGAGAACTGCATCCTGAACAAAAAAATTTTTTATCATTCCCCTCCTCTTTTATTTCAATTTCACAGACCGCTGGATAACCTCTTCCATTCAGAATCCTCTCATAAATCTCAAGAACTGCTTTATCAACCAGGTGTTTTTTTCTAATTCTTAAATCCTCAGCCTCTTCAATTTTCTTCGGTATCTCCTTTAATTCCTCTTCCATTTTCCTTAAATTATTTTTTTCTTCCTCCACTTCATATTTTACTTTATTTTTAAAATCCTCATATAATTTTTTTTTCTCTTCCAGTTTTTCTTCTCTCTGCAAAATTTCTTCTTCCAATTCTACTTTTCTTCTCTTGAAAAATTCAATTTCACTCTGAATAGCCCTGTATTCTTCGTTAGTCTTAACTGAAAATAGATCCCTTTCAAACTTTTTTATATTTTCTTCTATGTCCTCAAGGTCAAGGTATAAACCCTTAATTTCCTTTTCCATTATTTTAATTTCCTCCTCTTCTTTTTTAACTTTTCCCTCTATTTCTGATATTTCCTTTTTTTTCTTTTCAATTATTGAGGGCAATTTTTTTAACCTATTCCTATAGGAAAAAATAACCCTATCAACTTCTTGTAAAACCAGAATTTTTTCTAAAGTTTCAATGTCAAAACCCAATTTTTTTTCTCCTTTTTAAAATTAGCTTAGTATTTAATAATATTAAATTTTACTTGAATTTTTCAAACTTTAAATTGTAAAATTAATTGGGTTCTAATCCCTTTTAAAAGGGAGATAAATAAAGTGGTACCTTTTATAATTTTTTTAATAGTTTTATTATTCTTTGTTTTTTTCATTATAGGTACTTACAACAAATTGATAAAGTTGAGACTAATTGTTCAAAATGCATGGTCCCAGATTGATGTTCAATTAAAAAGAAGACACGATTTGATACCAAACCTTGTTAATGCTGTTAAAGGGTATATGAAGTATGAACAGGAGACTCTTCAGAAGGTTATAGAAGCAAGAGCAAAAGCTGTATCCCTTTCTGGAACAGGAGATGTAAAGAAAATAGCAGAAGCAGAAGGAGAACTCGGGGGAATTCTAACAAGGTTATTTGCCCTCTTTGAAAATTATCCAGAACTAAAAGCAAATCAAAATGTTTTGCAGCTCCAGGAGGAATTAACCCATACAGAAAATAACATTTCCTTTGCAAGACAGCACTACAATGACTCTGTAATGACATATAATACCCAGATTCAAATTTTTCCAAACAATATAATTTCAGCGATTTTTAATTTTAAACCCTTTGATTTCTTTGAAGTTAAAGGAGAAGAAAAGGAGGTTCCAAGGGTTAGTCTTGAGTTTTAATTATTTAAAATGGGTAAAAGTTTTTATGACATTCAGGAAAAAAATTTAAGAAAAACTAAATTTCTTATATTTCTTTTTATCATTTTTGCCACATTTTTCGGCTTTTTAATTGATTTCTTCTATCTGGATTTTCCTGAAGAAACAAAAATTCCCATCTTTACAGTCCTCGCTTTTTTTTTATCGGGAATAAATTCTTACATTTCATATAATTTTGGTGATAGATTGCTTTTAAAGGCTATTGGAGCGAGAAAACCAAATCTGGATGATTATAAAGAAAAAATGTTTTTAAATATAGTTGAGGAAATGAAGATTGCTTCAGGACTTCCTATGCCTGAAGTTTATATTCTTGACTCTGATATTCCAAATGCCTTTGCTACCGGGAAAAATCCAGAAAAATCATCTGTCATAGCAACAAGGGGTTTACTGAACATTTTAAACAGAGAGGAACTTCAAGGAGTAATAGGGCATGAAATGGCTCATATAAGAAACAGGGACATACTTGTTATGACAGTTGCAGCCACCTTAGTGGGTGTAATTGTTTTACTTTCAGATATTGCTCATCGGTTTTTGAGATACCAGATTTTAGGGGGTAAAACTACGAGTAGAAAAGGTTCAAGCAGGATAGGTTCAAGGGGTGGGATAGTCTTGCTTATAGTCATAATTCTTCTATTAATTCTTTCAATACTCGGACCTTTATTTGCAAGACTTGTATTCTTCTCAATATCAAGAACAAGGGAGTATCTGGCAGATGCAAGTTCTGCTGAATTAACAAGAAATCCAATTTCTCTTGCAAAGGCTCTTGAAAAAATTTCTTCTTCACAAAATCCTTCTAAATGGAGATTGAAAGGTGTATCCCATATGTGTATTGTTAGCCCTTTAAAATCAAAACTCGGTGAAATGGAGAATTTTTTTGCAAATCTTATGTCAACTCACCCACCCATAGAGAAGAGGATAAAAATTTTAAAAGAAATGGCGAGAGTTTTTTAACTAAAGAAAAAATTAGCCCTTTTTCTTTATAATAATAAGGGAAGGGTCCAAAGCCCTTATTTTAAATTTATTTGAAATGAAGAAAAAATTAATGGAATTATTAAAAATGGAACCTGGAAAAATTAAAGCTCCAAGGGGAGACAAATTAAATGCAAAGGGATGGATACAGGAGGCTGCAATAAGAATGTTAATGAACAATGTGGACCCTGAAGTTGCAGAAAATCCTGAAAAATTGATTGTTTATGGTGGAACAGGAAAAGCTGCAAGAAACTGGGAATCCTTTTATATGATTGTACGAGAACTTTTAGAACTTGAAAATGATGAGACCCTTTTAATTCAATCTGGAAAACCTGCTGGAGTTTTTAAAACACACGAATGGGCTCCAAGAGTTTTAATCGCCAATTCCCTTCTTGTTCCAAAATGGGCAAGAGAGGATTATTTTGCAATGCTTGAAGCAAAAGGTTTAATAATGTTCGGTCAGATGACAGCAGGTTCATGGATATATATAGGGACTCAGGGAATAATTCAGGGAACCTATGAAACCTTTGCAGCATGTGCAAGAAAACATTTTGGTTCCTCTTTAAAAGGTAAATTTGTACTAACAGCGGGAATGGGGGGAATGTCTGGTGCTCAACCACTTGCAGTTACAATGAATGAAGGTGTTATCCTTGATGTGGAAGTTGACCCTAAAAAAATTGAAAGGAGATTAAAGCAGGGTTTCTGTGAATTCATGGTTTATAATCTTGATGAAGCCTTAAAACTTGTAGACGAAGCAATAAAGAAAAAAATTCCAAGATCTGTTGGGCTTGTAGGAAACGCCTCAGATATTCACCCTGAGCTTGTAAGAAGGGGAATAATACCTGATGTTGTAACAGACCAGACTTCTGCCCATGACCCTTTAAACGGTTATGTACCAGGGAGGATGTTCCTCGAGGATGCCCTTGAATTGAGAAGAAAGAATCCCGAGGAATATTTAAAAAGGTCCTATGAATCAATAGCAAGACATATGGAAGCAATTCTTGAAATGCAAAAAAGAGGTGCAGTTGCCTTTGATTATGGAAACAATATAAGAGGGAGAGCAAAGGAAGCAGGAGTTGAGGATTCTTTTAAAGTTCCTGGTTTTGTTCTTGAATACATAAGACCTTTATTCTGTGAAGGAAAAGGACCTTTTAGATGGGTAGCTTTGTCAGGTGACCCTGAGGATATTTATTTAACAGATAGGGAAGTTTTAAAACTTTTCCCTGAAAATGAATCTCTTAGAAGATGGATAAAGTTAGCAGAGGAAAAGGTTCCCTTTCAGGGATTACCTGCAAGAATATGCTGGCTTGGTTATGGTGAAAGGGATAAGGCAGGTCTTCTTTTTAATAGACTTGTAAGAGATAAAAAATTAAAGGCACCTATAGTTATAGGAAGGGACCACCTTGATGCTGGTTCTGTTGCTTCACCTAATAGAGAAACAGAGGGAATGAAGGATGGTTCAGATGCCATTGCCGACTGGCCTGTTTTAAATGCACTTTTAAACACCGCTTCTGGGGCATCCTGGGTTTCTCTTCATCATGGAGGCGGAGTCGGAATAGGTTATTCAATTCATGCAGGACAGGTAATCCTTGCAGATGGAACAAAACTTTCAGATGAAAAACTGGAAAGAGTTTTAACAAATGATCCCGGGATAGGTATAGCAAGACATGTAGATGCGGGTTATGAGATTGCAATTAAAATAGCAAAGGAAAAGAAAATAAAAATACCAATGTTAAGGGAGGAATAGTGAAAATAGTATCCCTCTGTAATCAGAAAGGTGGTGTTGGGAAAACAACAACTTGCATAAATTTAGGGAGTGCCCTTTCTATTTTAGAAAGAAAAGTTCTTTTAATAGATTTTGATATTCAAGCAAATTTAACAAGTGGTCTTGGATTAAAAAATTTTAAAAAGGGGATATTTGAAATTCTAAATGCGGGAGGAAAAATTGAAGATATAATTATTGAAAGAAATAATCTTTTTGTTCTTCCCTCAACTGGAAAAAATAGTTTAATTTTTGAAAAAGAAAAAGCAAAAAAATTTTATGAATACCTTAAATCTTTTGATTTTGACTATATTTTTATAGACACACCTCCTTCACTTGGGGACCTTTCTGTATTTGCCTTATCAATAAGTGATAAAGTCATAATACCCGTTCAAAGTGAATATTTTGCACTTGAAGGACTTGTTTCTCTTTTAAGCACTATAAAATATATAAAGGGAAATTACAATCCCTTTATTTCAATTTTGGGTTTTATTTTAACGATGTATGATTCGAGACTTTTACTTTCAAAACATATTGAAAAAGAGTTAAGAAATGCCTTTGGAGATAAAGTTTTTAAAACAGTTATACCGAGAAATGTGAGACTCGCTGAGGCTCCTTCCTTTGGAAAAACGATTTTTGAATATGATAGAAATTCAGCTGGAGCAGAAAGTTATTTAAATCTTGCAAGGGAGGTGTTAAAACTTGAAAGAGAAAAGGAACCCCTTGGGTCGCACTCTTAATGAGTTGCTCTCAAAAAAAGAAGAAATAATAAAAATACCTGTAATGAATATAAAAGAATCAAAATTCCAGATGAGAAGGAGAATAACACCTGAATCTTTAAAAGAACTTTTGGAATCAATAAAGGAAAAAGGAATAATTGAACCGGTTATTGTTAGACCAACAGGAGAGGGTTATGAAATAATAGCGGGGCACAGAAGATTTCTCGCTGCAAAAGAAGCGGGATTAGAAGAAGTTCCCTGTATAGTTAAAGAAGTAAGTGATACTGAAGCTGCTGAAATTTCTATAATTGAAAATATACAAAGGGAAAATCTAAATCCTATTGAAGAGGCTCTTGCAATTAAAAGGTTAATTCAGGAATTCAGTTTAACCCATGAGGAAGTTGCAAAAAAAATTGGAAAATCAAGGGTATATGTAACAAACCTTTTAAGACTTTTAAAATTGCCTCCAGAAATAAAGGAAAAAATAGAAAAAGGGGAACTTTCAGAAGGGCATGCAAGAGTTCTCCTGAGTATAAAGGATGAAGAGGAAATGAAAAAACTTGCTGAAGAAATAATAAGAAAAAAGATTCCTGTAAGAGAAATTGAAAAAAAATTAAGTAAAAAAATAACAAAAGATTTTTTAAAAGAGGAAGAACTATTAAGAAAAAGATGGGGAGTTAATGTTAAAATACACTATAAAGGAAAGAAAGGAAAAATTGAGTTTATATTTAAAGATGAAAAGGAATTCAGATTTCTTATTGAGGAACTTTTAAAATGAAGGATATTAAAAATTTACTTAAAGAACTTATAAAATTTGATGCCCCAAGTGGGAGAGAAAGGGAACTTTCCCTATTTATAGAAAATTATCTTAAAGAAAAGGGATTTGAAACGGATATTGATTACTTTGGGAATGTAACAGGAAAACTTAAAAAACAGGATGGTAAAAGAATACTCTTTACAGCACATATTGATCAGGTCCTTCTTTATGTTACTAAAATTGATAGAAATTACATCCTGATAGATACAAGGATGGTTGATAAAAAGATTTTAAAAGGTAAGGAAGTAATTTTAATTACAGAAAAAGGTAAATTTAAAGGAATAATTGGAATGACACCACCACATATGAAAAATAAGGACGAAAGGGATTACCTTTATATAGATACAGGACTTTTAACTCCCGAAGAAATCGGTGTTAAACCCGGTGACCCTGTTTTATTTTCATCAGAATTTAAAGAATTAAGTGAGAGCATATGTGCAGGTAGGTCCTTTGATAACAGGGCTTCTGTTAGTGTTCTTCTTGATTTAGCAGGGGATTTAAAAGATATAAATTTTAAAGGAGAAATTATTCTGTACTTTTCTGTTCAGGAAGAAATAAGTGGATTGGGGGGATCTCTGATTGCAAAAAAATTTGAACCAGATGAAGCAGTATGTATTGATGTAACCTTTGCAAGAGCCAGACTGGATGAAGATATAGAGTTAGAACTCAATAAGGGTCCTGCAATAGCAAAAGGTCCATTCATAACAGGAAAAATTTCTGAAAAACTCATAAAAATCGCTAAGAGTGAGGAAATTCCCTTCCAAATTGAAGTGATAGAAAGTTATACAGGAACTGACCTTGATAATTTCTTTGTGAGGGACGGAGGTGTTCCTTCTGGTCTTGTTTCAATTCCTTTAAGATATATGCATTCTCCAAATGAACTCCTTGACATTAGAGACCTTTTAAGAACAAAGAAACTTTTAATTTACTATATAAAGGAGGAACTTTCTTGATTTTTAAATTAATCCTTTTAACATATGTATCTTCCTTTGGCTTTCAACATTTATTCCTTCCTTACTCTCCTGAAGAGGATATTATGTTAAAGGACGATACCTATTATATTTTTGAAAGGAATTTTTTTGAATATAAAAGAAAAAACTTATTAGATTTTTTAGAAAGAAGATCCTTCATTAATTTTAATTACCTTACATGGATTGCAGGTTCAAAGATTAACAAAATCAGTCTTTATTATGAAAGATTAGAATTAATCTTAACCTTTAAATTTTTTGATTATGGAAAGTTTGAATTCTATGAATTCCCTTCGGAAGAACACCTTTTAATTTATAATCCTTTTGGTATGTCTCTCGGATTTACTAAAAGTTTCTATTTTTCAAAAAATTTTCCCCTTTTTATTTCCCTTTTTTACAATGAGGAAGAAATTTTAGGTAATAAAGCTGAGAATCTTACTTTGAATTTTAACTTATTTATAAATATTTTAAAAAATCCGAAAATTGAAATATCTTTAAATAATATTGGAACAAAGCCTTCTTATGGAGAAGAGTATATAAGAATTCCAAGTTATGCAGACATAAAAATTTATAATTATTCAAGGGAATTTAATTTTGAAATCAATATAATTTACAGAAGGGGATTATGGGGAAATAGAAATTTTTATAACGGATATTTTTTATCCATAGAAAAAGAAATAAATAATTTTTTAAAATTATTTGTAGGAACCGGTAAAAAGGATGATATTGGAAATTTTGGAGCGGGTTTCAAGTTGAAACTGAAAAAATTTTTTAATTTTGTTTATTCTTATAGACCCTCAGATAAATTTGAAGATATAAGCTCTTTTGGTTTAAAAATAAATTTTTGATATGTTAGAATTTGAAAAACCAGTACATGAACTTGAGGTAAAAATAAAAGAATTAAAGGAACTTT
>CBFGJR010000203.1:0-12178 GCA_965649145.1 Caldifarciminota bacterium
GGCTCTAAAACTGCCTTTATTTCTGATAGAACAGGTTTTACCGACATATATATTACTTATTTAGGTAAAAGAAAAACTAAAAAAGTAATTTCAGGTCAAAAAAACCCCTCCCTTGAAAATTTACATCTTGTGAGACCGGGACTTTCTTTTTCACAGGATGGAAAATATCTAATATTTATTACTTCTGGTGGTAAGAGTGATATAATTTTTATATATGATACTGAAAAAAACAAAACTGTTAAAAAAATAGAACTTCATGAACTGGATGCTGGATATGAGCCTTCTTTTTCCCCCGATGAGAGCAAAATTGTGTTTACAGGATTAAAGGACGGCTTTTCTGATCTTTATCTATATAACATTCATACACAGGAAATCATATCCTTAACAGAGGATAAATTTGATGATAGAAATCCCCTCTTTATAAATGACACTCTTATTATTTTTATCTCCGATAGAAATTATGAAGATAAATTTGGGAACTATGCTGTTTTTTCTTATAATCCATTAAAGGGAAATTTTAAGAGATTAACGCCCTACTTCTCTAAGATTGATGACCCTTACATTCAAGGGGATAGGGTTTATTTTTTATATGATGATCCGAAAGGATTGAGGAACCTTTACTTTTATGATATTAAAAAAGATTCTCTTTATAGATTGACCAATTTTCCCACATACATTCACGATGTTTCCTATTCAAAAGATTTGAATTCCCTTTCTATTTCTCTTCTCTGGAAGGGTGGATATGATATTTTCCTTATAAATGATCCTTTTTCATTAAAGCCGGAAAAAGTTGTAATTGGCGAAGAAAAAGTTTTAAAGTTTAAAGAAGTAGAATATACTTCAAAGGATTATACAGTCACTTTAACTCCTGACTGGGTAATCGCTGGGTTTGGTTATTTCCCCCTATACGGTTATTTTGGTGGAGTTACTCTGGGTTTTTCAGATATCCCTGGTAACTGGGTTATTGAATTTTTTACAGAACTATCTCAGGATCTTTTAAATTCTAACTGGGATTTAAGGGTTTTTTATCTTAAACACAGAACCGATTACTTTTTCCAATTATATCAGTATTTTCCCTATTACATTTTGTCTGAAAGATATGATGCATTAGATAGAGACCTGGGAACAAATGTTTTTCTCTCCTTCCCCTTTGATATTTTTAACAGAGTAGAGACAGGTTTTAATATTGGTTACAGGGAGCGTTATCTTATTGATTACAAACTGGAAAGAATTACTTTTGAGACCTTTATGGTTTATGATTATACCCTTTTATATATATACGATAGGAGTTTCAGATTTTATAATGGAAGTAAGGATGGAGAACTCCTCGGTGTTGGATTTACTAAGGGGCTTTCAAGTGATTATAATTATTATGAGATTCAGGCTGATTTCAGAAAATATTTTAGATTGACACCAAGGTCAAATTTTGCTTCAAGATTTCTTTTCGGACAGATAGAAGGTAGCGAGAAAGTTATTACATATTTTATTGGTTCTCCCTATATAATGAGGGGGTATGAACTTTTTTCAAAATGGGGTAGAAAATTTATCTATGGAACCTTTGAACTTAGAATACCATTCCTTGACAGGTTGAGAATTGGGTTTCTTCCAGTTGAAATTGGGGGTATAAGGAGTGTATTATTTATGGAAGCAATATTACTCGGGAATAAAGAAGATTTTAAGAGTTTTAAACTTATAGAAAAAAAAGATGGGTATTTTAAAACAAAAGATTTGCTAATGGATTTAGGTATTGGTTTCAGATTTGATTTGGGATATTTTTATTTAAAACTTGATTTTGCGAAAAAATGGGATTTGCAAAAATTATACGGCTCCTGGCAATGGTGGTTAACTTTTGGAGATGATTTTTGATTTAATTTCACAAACCGGTAGAGATTCTGTAAATCCGCTGGCTACAATTTTTATTTTTATTTTTCCTTTGATTTTTATGTTTGTTTTTTTATATCTTTTTTTAATAAGGCCACAGCAAAAGGAAGAAAAAGAGAGATTGAAGATGATAGATTCTTTAAAGAAGGGAGATAAAGTTATAACTCTTGGTGGAGTAATTGGAACCATAATTAAAGTGGATGATAGTGAGGTTATGTTGAGAACAGGTCCTGGAACAATTATTAAATTTGAAAAAAATGCTATAAGAAAAAAAATAGGGGAGGTTAAAGAAGTTGAAAAAAGTTCTTGAACTTAAATATTATGGAGACCAAATTCTCAGGGAAAAGGCAGAACCTGTAAAAAAGATAAATGAATATATTAAAAAACTTGCAGAGGGGATGATTGAAACGATGGAATTTTATGAGGGTGCAGGACTCGCGGCAAATCAGGTCGGGGAAAAGGTTTCTCTTTTTGTTGTTTCAGGAAAAGTTCTGGGGGAGAATGAAAAGCCGCTTATCGTGATAAATCCGGTTATTATTGATATATGGGGAAAAAGTACTATGGAAGAGGGCTGTCTTTCTATACCAGGGATTTATGCAGAACTTGAAAGACCTGAGGGTGTTCATTTAAAATATTTAAATATAGAGGGGGAAGAGAAAGAGTTAAGAGCAGAGGGACTTTTAGCAAGGGTCATTTTTCATGAGTATGACCACTTGAATGGAGTTTTATTTTGGGATAGGCTTGACAGAGAAACAAAAAGAATTTTAATTGCTCAATTTAGAAAGAACTTTTATACAAGGGAAAAGAAAATTAAAGTATAAATGGGTTAAACTCCCTTAAAATTCTATAAATCTTATATAAATTATGTTTGAAGGAAAGTTTATATTTTTTGGAACAGGCGACTTTGCTGCTAAGGTTTTTGTTTCAATGCTTAAAAATGGACTAAAGCCTGATATTATTGTCACTGCACCTGATAAACCCCAGGGAAGGGGTCTAAAGGTTATGCCTTCACCTGTAAAGGAACTTGCTTTGCAGCATGGTATTAAAAAGGACAAGGTTTTCCAGCCCTATGATGTAAACCATCCTGCACTTTTGAGTGAACTTAAAAAGTTTGAACCTGAGTTTATACTTTTAACAGATTTTGGTCAGATTCTGGAGAAGGAGTTACTTTCTTTACCAAAGATTGGGGCTATAAATCTTCATCCTTCACTTTTACCTAAATATAGGGGTGCTGCACCTTTAGAAAGAGCAATGATGGATGGTGAAAAGGATACAGGTTTTACATTTTTTATAATGGATGAAGGTATAGATACAGGGAAAATAATTTATCAGGAAAAAGTGGAAATAGGTGAAAAAACAAGAGGAGAAATAGAGTCAATAATAGCTGAAAAGGCAATAAGTATTTTCCCTGAGATATACAATAAGTATAAAAGCGGGGAAATAAAGCCAAAACCCCAGAAAGGGGAAAGTTCTTATGCTAAAAAAATTGAAGAAGAGGAACTCTGGATTGACTGGAAAAAAAGTGCTTTCTTTGTTATGAGACATATTCATGCACTATCACCAAATCCTGGTGCAAGAACTCATTTTGATGGTAAGTATATAAAGATATACAGGGTCAAGGAAGTTACAGATTTTAATGGTCCCATAGGTAAGATAATTGTTGATAGTTCAAGACTCTTTGTTTTATGCGGTGAAGGTGCAATAGAAGTGCTTGAACTTCAGCCCTCAGGAAAGAAGAAAATGTCAGCAAGTGAATTTGTACAAGGATACCATCCCTTCTGGGCAGAATGAAAGTTTTTGAGGAATTTTTTAAATTTTTTATTTTTTTAGGATTTTTCTTTATAGGGATAGGTTTTATTTTTTACTTACTTTCAAAGATTGAGACAATAAAAAGTATTCCAAGGTTCCCCCTTGATATAGTGATTGAAAGGGAAAATTTTAAATTTTATTTTCCCCTTGGTAGTTCTATTCTCCTTTCCATAATTTTAACACTGATTTTGAATATCTTTTTAAGGTTGTTGAAAAAATGATAAAAGGAAGGGTATAATAAAAGGCTATGGAGGAAGAAAAAACTCTTATTGAAAATATAATAAGCCTTTCCCGTGTTGCCAAAGTAGTTACAGGCGGAAGAAGATTTAAAATATCCGCCTGGGTTGCTGTTGGTGATGGAGAAGGTAGAGTTGGTATAGGGCATGGAAAGGCTACTGAAACTCCTGATGCTATTGCAAAGGCTTTAAAAAAGGCAAAGAAGAATATGATAAAAGTCCCAATAATAAATGGAACAATTCCCCATCCTGTTCTTAGTAAGGTTGGTGCTGCCAAAGTTCTTTTAAAACCAGCAGGACCTGGGACAGGTCTCATTGCATGCCATACTGTTCGCGCTATTCTTGAGGCTGCAGGGTACAAAAATGTTTTAACAAAATCGCTTGGCTCCAGTACACCTTGTAATCTTGCTCAGGCTACAATGGAAGCCCTTTCAAAGCTAAAGGATCCGAGAGAGATTGCAAAAAAAAGAGGTCTTCCCCTTTCAAGGGTTACAAGGAAATTTATGATTTCGTAGTATGAAGGAGAAATATTTAAAAATTAAGCAGGTAAAATCAAGAATTGGTGCTAATTGGAGGGCAAAAAGAACCCTTCAGGCTCTTGGACTTAAAAAAATAGGACAGGTTGTTATTAAAAGAGACACACCGCAGATAAGGGGGATGATAGAAAAAATAAAATATCTTGTTGAATTTGAAGAGGTAAAAAAGGAGGTAAAAAATGCTTGATTTAAGTAAATTAAAACCTGCTAAAGGAGCAGTTAAAAAGAGAAAAAGAGTCGGGAGAGGCATTGGTTCCGGACATGGAAAAACTTCTGGTAGAGGACATAAGGGAGCAAAGTCAAGGTCAGGAAAAGAAAAAGGACCAGAATTTGAAGGTGGACAGATGCCCCTTTATAGAAGATTACCTAAAAGGGGTTTTAATAATCCTCTTGCTGAAGAATATGAAGTTATAAACATTAGGGATCTGGTTAAAAAATTTAAAGAGGGTGAGGAAGCAACTTATGAGGAAATGAAAAAGAGAAGGTTGATAAGAAAAGATTTAAAGGTTAAACTCCTTTCTGAGGGGGAAATCAGTTTCCCCTTAAAGGTTTTTGTTCATAAAGCGTCAAAGAAGGCAATTGAAAAGATTGGAAAAGCAGGAGGTGAAATTAAATTTATAAATTAAGTTCAATCCTTGAAAAGTTAATGAGTAAAAATGGCATCTGAAACTGCAATTGAAAGAATTAAAAATCTTTTTAAAATAAAAGATTTAAAGGAAAGATTTTTATTCACAGCAATTGTTCTTATTATTTTTAGACTCGGAACCCATATACCTATTCCTGGTATTGATACAAAAGCACTTGGAGAACTCTTCAGAGAGCAGTTAAGGGGTTCTTTCCTCGGTCTTTTTGATTTATTTGTTGGGGGTGCTTTATCAAGGGCTTCTATTTTAGGTATTGGAATAATGCCTTATATTTCGGCATCAATTATATTTCAAATTCTTACCACTTCTCTTCCTTATCTTGAAAAAATTCAGAGAGAGGGAGAGGCCGGGAGAAGGAGGATAGAGCAGTGGACAAGGTATTTGACAGTTTTAGTTGCTGCAATTCAATCCTTTGGAATTTCTTCCCTTTTAACGAGATTTACTTCACCTTCAGGACTTCCAATTGTTCCGCATCCTGGAATTGGTTTTACTCTTTTAACAGTTATCACACTTTCAGCAGGAGCAGTTTTTTGTATGTGGCTGGGAGAACAAATAACAGACAGGGGTATCGGAAACGGTGCTTCCCTGCTGATCTTTGTAGGCTCCCTTGATACAGTTCCACAGGAGGTATTTCAAACTTTCAATCTATTAAGGAATGGGGCAATATCCCTTGCAGCAATTATATTTGCAGGTGCTATATTATTTTTGATTACCTATTCAATAGTTTTTATGAATCTCTCCTCAAGAAAAATTCCTGTTCAGTACGCAAGGAGAATAATTGGAAGAAAAGTTTATGGAGGAGCATCTACTCATTTACCACTTAAAATGACAACAGCAGGAGTAATGGCAATAATATTTGCTCAGAGTATAATGATTTTACCCTATTCCCTTGGTTCCTTTTTCCCGCAATTACAGGATATTATGATTTATACCCAACTTTTTAATCCTGGACATATTCTTTACGATTTAGTTTATGGTATTCTTATAATATTTTTTAACTATTTTTATACAGCTGTAATTTTAAATCCAAAGGATATAGCTGATAACCTCCAGAAATATTCAGGTTTTATACCCGGAGTTAGACCCGGTGATAAAACTGCGGAATATATTGATGATGTTTTGAAAAGAATACTTCTTCCCGGCGGAATTTTTATAGCTCTTATTGCTATTTTGCCTTATTATATTTCAAAAATTACAAATGTTCCATTTTATTTTGGTGGAACAAGGCTTTTGATAATAATAGGTGTAGCACAGGATACACTCCAGCAGATAGAGTCACATCTTTTAACAAGACAGTATGAGGGACTTTTGCAGAGGGGAAGATTTAAGGGAAGAAGAGGTTGATGAGAGTTTTATTTCTTGGGCCACCTGGTGCAGGTAAGGGAACACAGGCAAAAAAAATATCAGAGGATTACAATATTCCTGTAATTGCAACAGGTGACCTTTTGAGAGATAATGTTAAAAGGGTGACAGAACTTGGAAAACTTGCTAAAAAATATATGGATGAAGGAACACTTGTGCCTGATGAAATTATGTTAAAAATTGTTGAAGAAGCAATAAAAGATTTAAGTGAGTTTATTCTTGACGGGTTTCCAAGAACAATACCTCAGGCAGAGGGTCTTGATGTTATCTTAAAAAGATTGAATAAAAGTTTAACCCATGTTATATATTTTGAGGTAGATGATGAGGAATTAGTAAGAAGGCTCACCTCAAGGAGGGTCTGCCCAAAGTGTAATAAAATTTATAATTTGGTTTTTAATCCACCAGAAAAAGATGAAATCTGCGATGAGTGTAATGTAAACTTGGTCACAAGGGATGATGATAAGGAAGAAGTTATAAGAAAAAGACTAAAAGTGTTCAGGGAGAATACATATCCTCTTGTTGATTATTATAAAAAAAGAGGAATTCTATATGTAATAAATGGGAAGGGAAAGGCTGAAGAAATAGAACTTAATATTAAAAAAATTTTTGTATGATTATACTTAAATCAAGAGATGAGATAGAAAATATAAAAGAGGCATCAAAAATAGTAGCAAAGGTTCTCTATGAAATAGAAGAGTATATAAAACCTGGAATATCAACAAAAAAATTAAATGATATAATTGACAGAATGATAAGAAAAATGGGAAGCTTTCCTGCATTTCTTGGCTATAAGGGCTATCCTGCCTCTTCCTGTATTTCCATAAATGAGGAGGTTGTTCATGGAATACCCTCTGAGGATAAGATTTTAGAAGAAGGCACAATAGTTAAAATAGATATAGGTGTGAATAAAAATGGATTTTTTGGGGATGGTGCTAAAACATACAGGGTGGGGAAAGTGAATGGTAAATTGGATAAATTGCTTCAGGTTACCGAAAAGGCTCTTTATTTGGGAATTGATAAAGCAAGGGCAGGTAATAGAGTAGGAGATATTGGTTTTGAAATTCAGAGCTTTGTTGAATCTGAAGGTTTCAGTGTGGTAAGAGAACTTGCAGGACATGGAATCGGTCACTATCTTCATGAAGAACCAATTATTCCCAATTATGGAGAAAAGGGGAAGGGTCCTCTTTTAAAAAAAGGACTTGTAATTGCAATTGAACCTATGGTAAATATGGGAACACATGAAGTTAAGGTTTTAGATGACAGGTGGACCATTGTAACTCTTGATGGAAAACCTTCTGCTCATTTTGAACACACTGTTTTAATTGATGACGAACCCTGTATTTTGACAACCTTAGATTAAAGGAGAAAAATATGTCAAAAAAGGGTGTTATAAGAATGGAGGGAACTGTTCAGGAAGTTTTACCAAATACAATGTTTAGAGTTAGACTTGATTCAGGTCCCCTTGTTTTATGCCATCTTTCAGGTAAGATGAGACTCAATTTTATAAAAATATTGCCCGGAGATAGAGTTGTAATAGAGTTATCACCCTACGATCTTACAAGGGGAAGGATAATTTACAGAAAGTCTTCTTAGGGTTCTATTCCCTTTTGATTTAAGGAGAAAAGAATGCCAAAATTAAAATCAAAAAAAACAGCAAAAAAGAGATTTAAGTTAACTAAAAAGGGAAAGGTTAAATACTATAAAGCTTTCCATTCTCATTTAGCAGGAAGTAAGAATGCCAAGAGAAAAAGGAGATTAAGAAAGCATGGTTATTTAGGGGGCGAGGATGCAAAAAGAATAAAAAGATTAATTGATGTGTAAATGCCCTGGATTTTAAGGAAAAGAATAAAAAGGGAAATAGGTCATATGCTATTTAAATATGAGGGGAAGTGTAATTTTCCTCATGGACATACCTTCTGGATAGAAGTTGAAGTTTTATTTGATAAACTTGATGAAATAGGTCTGGGAATGGATTTTGAAGAGATGGAAAAAATAATTAAGGAAATTTTTCCTGATCATGTTTTTTTCAAGTATGAAAAGGATGATAGATTTAGCAATGTAAAAGGTGTTGTAAACTTACCATTCAATCCCACCTGTGAGAATCTTTCAAAATGGGCTTATACAAAATTGAAGGAAAGGGGGTTAAATGTTAAGTCAGTAAAGATAGAGGAGACCCCCTTTTCTCAGGCAATTTATTTTGAATAATTTACCGGTTTCAGAGATTTTTGAATCAATTCAAGGTGAAGGACCTTTTATAGGAAAAAAGGCAATTTTTTTAAGGTTAGCCTTCTGTAATCTAAGGTGTATTTTTTGTGATACTGATTATACATGGAAGGGTAAAATTAAATATGTTAGAATGAGTTTAAAGGATACTGAGGAAAAAATTTTTAAATATAATATCAATCATCTTGTAATTACAGGAGGTGAACCTCTTTTATGGGAAAGAAGTTTTTTTTCTCTTGTTGAGAATCTTTTAGGTAAAGGTTTTTTAATAGAAGTTGAGACTAACGGGACGATAGAAAGTTTTTTGCCAGGAGATGTTTATTTTAATGTATCTCCGAAACTTAAAAATTCAGGTGAACCTTATGAAAAAAGGATTAATTTTTCTGTTTTAAAAAGTTTTAATAAAAGGGAAAGAGCAATTTTTAAATTCGTGATAAAAGAGGTGCAGGATATATATGAGGTTATAGATTTAAAAGAAAAGTTGGGTATTGAAAATAAGAAAATATATTTAATGCCTGAATGTAAGAATATTTTTGAGTTAAGGGAGAGGAAGAAAATGGTTTTTGAATTATCAAAAAAATATGGTTTTAAATTCTCAGATAGACTTCATATTTTAATGGGTGTCTCTTGAAAAATTTTTTTTAATTCTTTATAATATTAATGAGCGGGGCGTAGCGCAGTCCGGTTTAGCGCGCTACCTTGGGGTGGTAGAGGTCCGGGGTTCAAATCCCCGCGCCCCGATTAAATAAATCTTTTAAAAACCAAACTTCTTCTTTAATTCCTCAAGCCCTTTTTTAACTCCCTCCCCAAGTTTTTCCTTTCCCTTTTTCTTTAATTCTTCCCTTATTTTTTCTTCAAACTTTTCTGTGTTCAGTGAAATGAGAGGATTTTTATATGTCCCTTTTATTTTAAAGAAAAGTTCAAAATCACCAGATTTATCTGCAAAATAATTTGCAAAACTTGAATACTTTCTCAAAATTTCTGCCCCCCTTCCCCTGAATTTGAACAGAATGTCAAAATCAATGTCTCCTTTCAAAGATGCTCTCCCTTTTGGCTCCAAAAAGTAATCAGATGCATCTATCTTAAAATCAGGAAAATCTATAAATCCCTTTTCTATTTTTATTTTTAAATTTATGTTCTTAAACTTTAAACTTTTTAATTCACTTATTTTTAAAATTTCTGCTATTTTATCAAGTATTGGATCTTTCCTGAATTCCCCATTAAAAGCAATTACAGTGTTTGAAGCATAAAGAGTCCCGGGAATATCATTAAGGTCAAATTTACTATCTGTTTCTATATTCAATTTACCAGTAATTTCCCCAAGGTAGAACTTGTGATTTTTCAAAAGTTCTGGAAATTCTAAATTTTTACCCTTCAAATTTGATTTAATTAATAAACTTCCTTTTGTAATCTCAATATTACCCTCTATTTCTCCACCATAAACTTTTCCCCTTAAATTTTTAATCCTTATACCCTTTTCATCAATTTCAATTAAAGCTTTTATGTCCCTTAAATTGTCTTTCTTATAGATAAAATTCCTTATATTTCCTTCCATAAAAATTCTCATATTCTCAGGAAGAATAAGTTCGGGAGTTTTTGTTTCTTTTTTACCCTCACCATAATTTTTCTCCTCTTTTAAGATTTCATTTAAATTTAAATTACTTGAATTTAAAGAACCTTTTAGAAGGGTTATTTTACCCTTTGTTTCTCCACTTAAATTAAATGATAAATCGTTCTTTCCTGCAAGAAATTTTCCTGAAATATTTAAATTACCCCTTGCACTTCCCTTTGCGTCAAAATTTAAAGAATAATTTAAACTTTTACCTGTAAATTCTAAAAGGTCTCCACTTACTTTTCCACCTCCACTAAATTCATTGGGAAATGGAAGGGAAAAATCAATATTTAAATTACCGTTTTGTTTTTCTGAAACAAAATCCAGATTTATGTTAGCCCTTTTACCTCTAAACTCAATAAAAAATTTTGGAAAATCTATCTTTCTCAAAGGGGTTTTTACATAAATGCTTTTTCCCTCAATTTTCCCCTTTATATCTGGAACAATATCCCTGTAATTACCGGATAGATTCAGTGATAAATCGAGGTCGCCACTTAAATCTATTTCTTTAACATCGTAAAGTCCCTTTATAAATTTAAGGGGTATATTTCTGGATTGAAGAAAGATTTTATATTCGGGTTCTCCTTCAACTAACTTTTCGATTTCACCGTTTCCCCTTAAATTTATTTCCTTTAATTTTATTTCATAATCCTTTATATCCAGTTTATCTTTTGATAAATCATAATTTAAAACAAAGAAGAATTTAATGGGAGATATAATTTCAAAATCTTTGAAAGATATATCACCGTTTCCCCTGAATTCAAAATTATTCTTTGTTATGCTTTTTGAGGACATTTTTAAATTAAGAGGATAAAAAGTGCTCTTTTTCCCCTTTAAAGGAATTATTTCTATTCTTCCCTTTTCAATCTCAAAATTATTGAGAATTAGATATAAGGGGATTTCAAACTTCTTTTCTTCTTTTTCTTTCCCAGTTTTTTTTGGAATTGCCTCTTTTTTCTCATATAAAAATATTGAAGGTTTTTTGATATAAATTCCATCTATCTCAAGTGTTCTTTTAAAAATAATGGGAAGAATTTTTAGGAAGAACTCAATTTTTTCTAAATCAAGGAATTCTCTTTTTTCATCCTCATAAACTTTTATTTTTTCTGCAACTATTGAGATATTCCTTAAAGAAATTTTTGGTTCAACCCTTTCAATTTTAACTTCCATTTTTAAAGCATCCTGTAAAGTCTTCTGTGTGAATTCCTTTATCCTTTGAGGTGTTAGATAACTTTTTATAATAAAAAATAAAACAAGAAGGAAAATAAAAATTAAAGTAAAAAGGGAAAGAATTATAAATATAACTTTTCGCATAGTAAAATTATATGGAAAAATTGAAAATGAGTAAAGTAATTGATAAAATTAAATGTATATGATATCCAAATTATTGGACAAATATCTTATAAAGGATATGAAGGATTGGTTTGCGGTAAAAGCTGATTTAATTATCACTGATCCGCCCTTTGGAATAGAATTCAGTGGAAGACCCACAAATTATAACCGAAAATCGGAGAATGTTGTTGAAGGTTATATAGAGTGGAATATATCTGAATATGGAGAAA
Source organism: Caldifarciminota bacterium (assembly GCA_965649145.1). Taxonomy (GTDB): domain Bacteria; phylum Hydrothermota; class Hydrothermia; order Hydrothermales; family JAJRUZ01; genus JBCNVI01. Next base: position 11,866 of record CBFGJR010000203.1, read on the forward strand.
GAATACAAGAACTTTTGGACTGTATAGAGAGAAATCTAAAAGAAAATGGTCAGGCACTGATTTTTTCTGGATGGAACAATAGCAACATTATTCATAATAAAATTATAGAATTTAAAAGATTGAAACTACAGGGAAAATTGTATTGGATTTATAATTTTGCACCAGCCTCTAAAAAAAGACCTTCTCATAATGTTTATGAAATTTTCTGGGTCTCAAAGGGAAATGATTGGACATTTAATAAAAGATGTACTACCCATCACTGTCAGAATGTAGAGCCCAATTTAACTACTTTAATTTTTAAAAGAGATTATAA
>CBFGJR010000204.1:0-7804 GCA_965649145.1 Caldifarciminota bacterium
AAAAAGAACTGGGTCTGCTCCTGAGAGTCTCCCAAAGTCTATTTCTACTTTTAGGATTTTTTTTGCATTTTTTTCTTTCCTCTCTTCTTTGAGTATTTCAATAAGGTTATTTGCTAAGGAATATTCGTGCATTTAAAATATTCCTTCTATTTCTCCCTTTTCGTTAATATCAATGTTAATTGCTGCTGGTTCTTTTGGTAAACCGGGCATTTCAAGTATATCGCCGCAAAGGGGAACTATAAATTTTGCACCAGATTTAATTCTTATATCATCTATTTTAATTTCAAAATTTTTCGGCCATCCCCTTAATTTTGGATTATCAGATATTGAATACTGGGTTTTAGCCATGCAGATATAAAAATTGTTGAAGTTTAGTGTTTCACAGAGTTGTATTTTTTTTAAAGCATTCTCTGAATATAAAACTTCATTTGCTCCATAAACTTCTTTTGATATTTTTTCAATTTTCTCCTTTATTCCTGATTTTATATCATAAAGTCTTTTAAAATCATTTTTTTCTTTTTCAATAACCTCAATAATTTTTTCTGCAAGTTCTTTACTTCCTTCTCCACCTTTTAAAAAACCTTCACAGATTGCAAAAGGTATTTTTTCCTTATTTAATAATTCCATAAGAATTTTTATTTCTTTTTCTGTATCAAAGGGAAATCTGTTTATCGCCACTACTTGCCTAATACCAAACACATTTTTTAGTATGTTTATATGTGCCTTTAAATTCTCAAAACCTTTTATAAGTGCTTCTTCATTTTCTTCTTTCAATAGTTCTTTTTTAAGACCGCCGTGATATTTCAGTGATCTTATTGAAGCTACAAGAACTGCACATTCCACTTTTTCATCAAGCTCTCTTGTTACAATGTTTATGAATTTTTCAGCACCAAGGTCAGAGCCAAATCCTGCTTCAACTACAGCATATTCTGATAGTTTTAATGCTAAATCTATTGCTAAAACTGAACATGTTCCATGGGCGATATTTCCAAAGGGACCTGTATGAATTATACAAGGTGTATTTTCACTTGTTTGAACAAGGTTAGGTTTTAAAGCATCTTTAAGAAGTGCACTCAATGCCCCTTCACATTTTAAGGCTTTTGCAAAAACCGGTTCCTTTTTATAAGTAAATCCTAAAAGAATATTTGAAATTTTTTCTTTAAGTTCAGAATAGTTTTTGGAAAGACCGAGTATAGCCATTATTTCTGAAGCAGGAGTTATTACAAAATTATCCTCTCTTAAAGGACCATTTTTCAAGGGATTAAGACCAACTATAACTTTTCTCAAAGATCTATCATTCATATCAATGGTTCTTGGCCATAATATATCATTGGGATTTATGCCAAGGTAATTTCCATGGAAAATTGAAGCATCTAACATAGCTGAAAGCAAATTGTGGGCTGAACTCACAGCATGGAAATCTCCTGTAAAATGAAGATTTATTTCTTCCATTGGTAAAACCTGGGAATAACCCCCTCCTGTTGCTCCTCCCTTTATTCCAAAAACAGGACCAAGTGAGGGTTCCCTTAAACAAGCAATAGAACTTTTCCCCAATTTCCAGAAGGCCATGGAGAGGGAAATTGAGACAGTTGTTTTACCTTCACCAAATGGGGTAGGAGTGATTGCTGTAACAAGAATTAATTTTCCTTTTCTTTCTTTTGTTTTAAAAAATTCTGGTTCAATTTTAGCCTTATATTTTCCATAAAGATATAGTGAATCCTCACTGATTCCAATTTTTTCAGCAATTTCTCTTATGTCAAGAAGTTTTATAGATTTTGCAATTTCAATATCAGATTTCAATTTCCCCTCCTTTTTAAAATTTATTCTAAAAAATCCTTTATAATTTTTTCAATTTTTATGACAATTTCAGGAATTTTTTTCTTTAAATTTTCGGATAATTCTGGTTTTATGGTGTATGGGTCTTCAACAGAAATTCCAATAATAAGGATTTCTTTTGGAAAGGGAATTTTTAATTTTTTTGCAAGCTTATAAATTTCTGGTAATCCTATGTAATGATTACTTTTTATTTGTTTAGGATTAAGGTCTTTTTCTTTGAAAACATATATTTCTCCAGTATCATTTTTTCCAGTGAAGATACTGTCAATAATTATCGCCTTTTCATAGGGTGAGAGAAAATCAAGTAGAGAAAATCCCATTTCTTCAGTAGTTATAACATCGGCAAGGTTTATTAATTTTTTTTCTAAGAATTTTGTCAGATATATACCAATTCCATCATCACCTCTTATTGTATTACCAAGACCAAGGATTAAGTAATTTTTCCTTAAATTCTTTTTTTCAAAAGTTTTTAATTTTCTCAATTATATTACCTTTTTTATCTCTTATATTTATTAAAATAGGTATATTTCCCGGAAGGGAATGGGTTCCACAGGCGTGGCATGGGTCATAGGCTCTAAAAGCCATTTCAATCATATTTAATATCCCCTCATCATATTTCCCATTCTTTATAAGTCCTTTTGCTGCTTTTTCAACAGACATAGCAATTCTTGCAGCATTGTTCTGTGTAGCGACAATAAGGTTTGCCTTTGTTATAAATCCCTTCTCATCAGTTTCATAGTGATGTATGAGTGTTCCTCTTGGAGCTTCAACAACACCAATTCCTACCGATGGTATTTCTTTACTTATGTTTCTTATTTTATCCGATGTAATTTCAGTATCCTTTGCAAGTTCAAGGAACCTTTCAGCTGCATAAATCATTTCAATTACCCTTGCCCAGTGGTTTGCAAGTGTATGGTGAACAGGTTTCCCCCCCAGTGTTTTGTAAAATTCTTCATAAGCCTCTTGAGCCTTTGGTGTTGCCATTCCCTCTGAGGCGTTTAATCTTGCAAGTGGAGCAACAGAGTAAATACCCGAATCCTTACCATCAACAAAGCCTTTAAAGCCAACTTTTTTGAGGAAAGGAAACTTTATATATGTCCAACTTTCCACATGTTCTGCAATGTAATCCCTGTAATCTTTTACATCAAATAGGGCAAATTCTTTTCCTTCAGGGTCGAGAACCCTTATTTTCCCATCATAGAAATTAACTTTTTTGTTTTCATCAACAAGTCCCATGTAATAAGTTTTGTGTGTATAAGTATCTGATTTTATAAGTTCCACATATTCCTTATTTGATAAAACTATATCTTTGAAGACTTTTAGGGTAAACAGGGCAAATTCAAGTCCTTTTTCTGCAACCCCTACAAATTTTTTCCTTTCCTCCTCCTTCAAGCTCCTTGTAACACCACCTGGAACCCCCCATGCAGGATGTATAACTTTACCTGCAAGAAGTGTCATAAGTTCTCTTATTTCCCTTCTAATGGAAATTACCTTTTTGCCTATTTCAAGTCCTACCTTTTGTATTACTCCCATTACATTTCTTTCTTCCTTTTTTGCTTTCGGACCAACAATAAAATCAGGTCCTCCGAGAATGTAAACATGGAGTGCGTGGTCTTCAAGCATAAACATATTGTAGAGCATTTCCCTTAATTTCTTTGCAGGTGAAGGTGTTTCTGCTTTATAAAGGTCATCAAGAGCCTTTGTACTTGCCATATGATGGGCAGTTGGACAAACACCGCAGATTCTTGGTGTTATAATTGGCATATCTTCCGCTGGTTTACCTTTAACAAAAATTTCAAATCCTCTTAACTCCGGGACTACAAAGTAGGCTTTCTCAACATTACCCTCTTCATCAAGAAATATCTCTATTTTTCCATGACCCTCAAGTCTTGTAATTGGGTCAATTGTTATTCTATGTTCCATTTTTATCCTCCATTTTTGTTAATTTTAGTATCAAAAATTAAAGATTTAGGTAAGGAGTACTTATAAACTATGGCAAGGGGATTTGGCATCCATTCATTTAAAATTTTTTCAATTTCTTCTTCATTATTTGAATCGATTAAAGATGCTAAGAAAGAATGAGCTTTTGCTCCGTAATCTTTAACACCATCAAGGGGTCCGAAACAACCTGTGCAAGGGTAATTAGCTTTTACACACAGGGCTTCACATCCACCTCTTGTTACAGGTCCTAAACAGGCAAATCCCTGAATTAGTAAGCATTTGTCACTTTCTGGTTGATTCCTATCAATTCTTTTGAATTCTTTTAAGGTGAATTTTTCTGGTTTTGTATCATTTAAAGGACATTCACTACAAAGGGCTTTGTTATTTGCTCCTAAAACACTCCCCTTAGGTGGAAGTTTTCCAGAAAATAGGGTATCTATGGAGTTTTTAACAACATTTCTTGTTGGTGCACAGCCAGGAATGTAGTAGTCCACATCTACAACCTGGTCAAGGGCAAAAACTCTATCGTAGAATTCTGGAATTTCAAAGGCGTAATTCTTCTCTATAAAATGTGGTGTTGGTTTTTTATTTTCAGGATTAAAAACAGTAATTCCTTCCTTGTAATAGTAATTCATTATTTCTTCCTTTGAGTAAGAGTTAGCAAGTCCTGGTACACCGCCGGTATATGAGCAGGAGCCAAAGGCTATTACAATTTTTGATTTTTTTCTTAAAAGTTTTACCATTTCTTCCTGTTCAGAAGTCCTGACTGCTCCATTAATAAAGGATACAAGGACTTCTCCATCTTTGAGATTTTCTACATCTTTTCTTTTAAAATCCATAGCTACTGGCCAGAATACAATTTCTGCTTTTTCTACCACCTGTAAAATATCCTCAGCAAGGTCTACGACTGCTTCTTCACATCCTCCACATGAAGCACACCAGTAAAGGGCAATTTTAGGTTTTTCACTCATTTTTTACCCCCTTTTGTAGAAGTTAATACCTTTTTAAAGGCTTCATCATTACTTATGGGACCTATATTTTTTATTTCTTCAACAAATTCCTTTACAACTTTCTGAAGTTTTTCTCCTTCAGATGCAGATATCCATTCAAGTCTTAGTCTTTTTTCATTAATTCCCATTTCCTTTAAAATTCTTTTCAGCATTTTGTATCTCCTTAATGTCTTGTAGTTTCCCTCAATGTAGTGACAATCACCAGGATGGCATCCTCCAATTAAAACTCCGTCTGCACCGTTTCTGAATGCCCATAAAATAAACTGGGGGTCAATTCTTCCTGAACACATTGTTCTTATAATCCTTAGGTTTGCCGGGTAATCCATTCTTGAAACACCTGCTAAATCTGCTGCGAGGTAAGTGCACCAGTTGCAAAATATTCCAAGTAATTTTGGTTCAAAATTATTTCCCTTCATTTGATCCCTCCTTTTAAATTAAAGCTCCCTCAATTTCAGCGTAAATTTGTTCATCAAGGAATAACCTTTGCTGTGCTGCTTTAGATGGGCAGGCAACAACACATACTCCGCACCCCTTACATAGTGCTTCATTTATCTGAGCAACCTTCTTATCCTCATTGAAAGAAATAGCAGAATAGGGACAAAGACCTATACATATATGGCAACCTGAGCATTTTTCCTCGTTAATAAAGGCAGTGTTAGGTTCAAGGGTTATTTCCGATCTGTCAATAATGGCGAGTGCTTCTGCTGCAGCTGCCTCTGCCTGTGCTACTGTATCTGGAATATCTTTTGGTCCCTGGCATGCACCTGCAATAAAAACTCCATCTGTAAATGTGGAAACAGGAGCAAGTTTTGGATGTCTTTCAAGGAACCATCCTTCCTTTGAGCATGAAATATTTAAAAGTCTTCTAACCTCATCAGCATCAGGTTGTGGAGTAAGACCAACTGAAAGAATAACCATATCCACTGGAATTCTTCTAACAACACCGATAAGAGTATCTTCCACTCTTATTATTAATTTACCTTCTTCCTCAGGAGTGATTGCCCAATCAGTAACTTCAGCAACTTTTCCTCTTATAAAATGAACTCCTTCTTCCATTAATTTAAGATAGAACTCTTCATAACCTTTTCCAGGTGTTCTCATGTCAATGTAAAAGTTATAAACTTCAGCCCCTGTTCTTTCCTTTATAAGATGAGCAAGTTTAAGTGAATACATACAGCATACCCTTGAACACCATATGTTGTAGTTTTTATCCCTTGAACCAACGCAATGGATAATTCCCACGGATTTTGGTGTTCTTCCGTCTCTTAATATAATTTCACCTCCGGTAGGACCGGAGGAATTGACAAGTCTTTCCACTTCAAGGGAGGTGTAAACATTTTGATATCTACCGTATCCATATTGAGGAATTTGAGAAGGGTCAAAAATTTTGAATCCCGTGGCAACTATTATGGCTCCGGCTTCTACTTCAATTATTTCTTCCCTCATATTAAAGTCTATTGCCCCCCTCTCACAGGCTTCCTGACATGTTTTTTTGCATTTGCCTGATAAAAACTGAATACAGGTTGCTGGGTCTATAATAGCAGCAAGGGGTACAGCTTGAGGGAAAGGAATATAAATTGGTTTTCTTTTAGAGAGCCCCTCATCAAATTCATTAGGAAATCTTCCTTCCTTATAAACACAATTTTTTATACACTCATAACAACCAACACATTTTTCAATATCAACATATCTTGGTTTTTTTCTAATTTTTACCTTAAAATTGCCAACATATCCATCAACACTTTCTATTTCTGAGTAGGTAAAAAGTTCAATGTTTGGGTGGTCTTTAACAGCAGTCATTTTGGGTGTTAATATACAGGAAGCACAATCAAGGGTTGGGAAAGTTTTATCAAATTTTGCCATATGGCCACCTATTGAGGGTTCTCTTTCAACAAGATATACCTTTTTATTAGCCTCTGCGATTGTTAAAGCGGCTGTAATTCCTGCTATACCACCCCCGATAACAACTACATTTGGATTTATTTTTTCTTTTTTCCTTTCTAAGGCTTCATGAAAAACAACTCTGTATACAGCTGCTTTCACCATAGATTTGGCTTTTTCTGTTGCTTCCTTTGGGTCCTTTGTTACCCAGGATACATGTTCTCTTATGTTTGCCATCTGAAAATAAAAGGGATTGAGCCCTGCTTCCTCTACTGCTTTCCTGAAAGTATGTTCATGGAGATGAGGAGAGCATGAGGCTACAACAATTCTGTTTAATTTTAATTCCTTTATATCCTTTTTAATTAAATCCTGTCCAGGATCAGAGCACATATATTTATAATCTCTTGCTACTACTACATTTGGTAAATTTTGAGCATATTTTACAACCTCATCTATTTTAACTCTTCCAGCTATATTTGTTCCGCAGTGGCATATATAAACTCCTATTCTTATTTCACCGTCATGTTTTACGCTTTTCATTATATACCCTCCTTTTAAACTGCTGCTTTTTGATATAAAATTTCAGGGTAAATGATATGATGATTGAATCCAAGTTCTTTTTCTTCAATTCCAAAAGCGACACCGAGAAGTTGTGTAAAGTAAATAACAGGTATAGAGAGTTTATCCTTGAATATTTTTTCCATTCTATCCTGGTGTACTTCAAGATTAAACTGGCATAAGGGACAAACTGTTACAATTAAATGGGCTCCTTTTCTTTTTGCCTCCCTTAATATAAGGTAAGAAAGACGGAGTCCGACTTCTTCTATTGTTCCTGTAAGACTTCCTCCACAGCATTTGGTTTTTAAAGCACTTTCAACGGTTTCTGCCCCGGTTACCTCAACAATCCTGTCAAGGTTCACAGGGTATCTGGGGTTATCAAAATCTGTGAAAGGTCTTGTGAGGAGGCATCCATAATAAGAAAAAACTCTGATTCCTCCGAGTGTTCTTTTGACCTTTGATTTTATTTTTTCAATTCCTACTTCATTTATTAAAATATCAAGGGGATGTTTTACCCTTACTTTTCCCTCATATATTTCTTTGAGGTTTGCCTTTTTAACTGCTTCACAGATTTTTTC
>CBFGJR010000204.1:7903-11887 GCA_965649145.1 Caldifarciminota bacterium
CTACTTCATTTATTAAAATATCAAGGGGATGTTTTACCCTTACTTTTCCCTCATATATTTCTTTGAGGTTTGCCTTTTTAACTGCTTCACAGATTTTTTCACTTATTTCAGGGTAATCTTTTATAAAATGTAAAACTTTGTTTAAAACCATATAACAGGCTGAGCAGGGTGCTATGATGTCCCTTCCTTCTTTTTCAGCTATTGATAAATTTCTGGAAGCCATTTTAAAGGCGGATAATTCATCAATTGACATGTATGTAGTGGCTCCACAACAATTCCAGTCAGGAAGTTCAGGTATATCCATTTCAAGGTATTTAAAAACAGCAAGGAGTGATTTTTCGTATGATTTTCCTGTTCCTTTTAATGAGCAACCTGGATAATAAAAATATTTTTTTTCATTCATTTTAAACCTCCTTCAAAAGTTTTTTGAAGGTCTTTTTATCCTTTATTTTTTCCTCTTTGAAGCTCAATCTACCTTTGTGTAAAAGTTTTAAACCAAAGAGAGAATTTTTCAAGATTTTTAAAAATGATGTTTTTAACCATAAATTCATAACGAGTCTTGCTTCAGATTGTTTTCCATTTTTCAAAACCATATCATAAAAGGTCTTTGCTAAGATAGGAATCGGAAATTTCTTAGGATACTTCCCCTCCTTTATAGCCATTCTTTTAAGAGCATACATAATATATGTGATCTTTATACTTTGAGGACACTCCACCTGACAGGAATAGCAGGAAGCACATAACCATATTGTTTTTGATGACAAAACCTCTTCTTTAAACCCTTCTCTTACCATAGCAATTATTCTTCTTGGTGGATAATCCATGTATATGGAAAGGGGACAGGTTCCAGAACATGTTCCACACTGTATGCATTCTAAAATACCTTCTCCACCTGGAGAATTTATAACTTCCTTTGTAAAGTCCCTTTCAAGTTCACTTTCATACTTAATTGTTCTTTTAAATTTTTCCATAACCGAATTCAATTTTAATTGGAATTGAACCTGTAAAATGAAGTGCAAATTCTGTTCCACTATTTTTTTTATTAAAAGACTGTTTTTTTTGGGACAGGTTTTTGAGACACAGGACAGATTTTTATTATAATCTTTTATGGAAAGAAAAAAACTCTTTATACCAGGTCCTACTGAAGTAAGGGAGGAGGTACTTGAGGCGCAGAGAAAATGGATGATAGGTCACAGGGAAAAGGATTTTTCTATACTTTATGAAAGAGTTATAGAAAAATTAAGAAAGGTTCTTGATACAAAAAATTTTGTTACAGTTTTTACCTCCTCTGCAACAGGTGTTATGGAAGGTTCTATCAGGAATACTGTTAAAAGGAATCTTCTTTCAACTGTTTGTGGTGCCTTTTCCCACAGATGGATGGATATAGCAAAAAGATGTGGAAAAGAGGTAGATGTAATAGAGGTGGAATGGGGAAAGGCTATAAAACCTGAGATGGTTGAAAAGGAATTGAAAAATAAAAAATATGAAGCACTTCTAATTACACATAATGAAACCTCTACAGGTGTTACAAATCCTTTGAAAGAGATTTGTGAAGTTGTAAGGAGTGTTTCACCTGATACATTAATTTTAGTAGATGCTGTTAGTTCTCTTGCTGGTATTGAAATTCCAATAGATGAACTTTCGCTTGATGTTATTTTTGCAAGTGTTCAAAAGTGTTTTGCTCTGCCTCCTGGTTTAACTGTTACAGTCATAAGTGAAAGAGCAATGGAAAAGTCAAAGGAAATTAATGACAGGGGGTATTATTTTGATTTTCTTGAGATGAAGAAGTATTATGACGAAAGGAGGCAAACTCCTGCAACTCCTGCAATTTCCCTTCTTTTTGCCTTTGACTATCAGCTTGACAGGATGCTGAAGGAAGGTATGAAAAAAAGGTTTGAAAGACACTTAAAGATGGCTGAAAAGGTAAGGAACTGGGTAAAGGAAAGGAAGTTTGAACTTTTCCCTGAAAAGGGTTATGAGAGTAATACTGTGACAGTTATTAAAAATACAAAAAATCTGGATGTGCCTTCGTTAATAGAAAAATTAAGGGAAAGAGGGTTTAAAATTGCAAATGGGTATGGAAAACTTAAGAATATAACTTTCAGAATAGGTCATATGGGTGATTTAACATTGGAGGAAATTGAAGAACTTTTAGAAAATTTAGATGGAGTTTTAAAGTGAAAAAAGAAAGAATTGAAAGGGATAGTTTTGGTGAGATAAATGTTCCTTTTGATAAATACTATGGTGCTCATACACAGAGGTCATTAGAAAATTTTTCTGTTTCTGAGTTTAGATTTCCCTTTGAATTTATAAGGGCTTTATCACTTATAAAGGTATGTGCAGCAGAGGTTAACTATGAACTTGGAAATTTAGAAGAGAGTTTATATAAATCCATAATTAAGGCAGGGGAAGAAATTTATGAAGGAAAATTAAAAGATAATTTTCCCCTTGATATTTTTCAGACAGGTTCTGGAACAAGTACAAATATGAATATAAATGAGGTTATTGCAGGAAGGGCTAATGAGATTTTGACAGGTAAAAAAGGTGGAAAAAGTCCTTGTCATCCCAATGACCATGTTAATATGGGGCAATCTTCAAATGATGTTATTCCTTCAGCAATGCAGATTGCTTCAAGAGTTTTGCTAAATGACCTTGTTTATGAAATTAAAAACTTTATAAAAATTTTAAAATTAAAGGAAGGGGAGTTTAAAAGGATTATAAAGATAGGAAGGACACATCTTCAGGATGCGGTTCCAATGACTCTGGGAGAGGAGTTTTCTGGTTATCGTTCTCAGATGGAGAGTAATCTTAAAAGGGTTAAGGGGGTTTTTAAAACTCTTGAGCAGTTGCCCCTTGGAGGGACGGCTATAGGAACAGGAATAAATTCCCATCCAGAATTTGGAAAGAGAATATGTAAAAAAATATCTAAAAGAACAGGGATAAATTTCAGTGAGGCAAAAAATAAATTTGAGTATATTGCTGGAAGGGATTGTATGGTGGAATTAATGGGTGCTTTGAATACTCTTGCTGTGAGTTTAATGAAGATTTCCAATGATATAAGACTTCTTTCAAGTGGTCCTATGGCAGGGTTTAATGAGATAGAGCTTCCCCCTCTTCAGGCTGGTAGTTCAATAATGCCAGGTAAGGTAAATCCTGTAATTCCTGAAATGGTAATTCAGGTTTGTGCTTTTATTCATGGTGCTTATAATTCTGTTGTTATAGGTGCTGAGACTGGTCCTCTTGAACTCAATATGATGATGCCCCTTATTGCTTTTCTTTCAATAAATTCTATAAAGATTTTAAAGAGTGCCCTTAAGATTTTTGGGGAAAAATGTATAAAAGGGATAAGGGCAAACAGGGAAATCTGTAAAAGATATGCTGAGATGAGTTATGCCTTAATAACACCTCTTGCAAGAAAAATAGGTTATGATAGGGCATCAGAAATTGTTCTTAAAGCGAAAAGGGAGAATAAAACATTAAGGGAGATTTTAAAGGAAGAAAAAATATTAAAAGAGGAAGAGATAGAAAAGTTTTTTGAGGATTTATATAAGTGAAAAAATCATCATTTCTGGTTCAGATTTTGAAGATGTAAATTATGATGAAATTGAAGAAGTTTTTTTATTTAAAGCAATCTATTTTTATAAATGCAATTCATCTGCCCCTTTTATAAAGATTTTTGAATTAAGGGAGTTACTCTATTTTTTTCTGGCTAAAAAGAACTCCCTTTTTAAATCTTAAAACCTTATTTAAATTATCATATTCCCATTCTTCAATTTCTCCCATTTTTCTTGTTCTGGATGGTTTTCCGATGGTAATATAGACTTCTTCCTTTGTCATCCCTTCCGCAATTTCTCTTGAAACAATCTTTTCAATTTTCTTCTTATCCCAGGTTGGGAATTCTTTCATTAATATATTCATACATTCCTTTGCACCGTATATCTCTATAAGATTATCCATTGCCCATTTTTTTTCTTCCAGTGGATA
>CBFGJR010000205.1:0-11877 GCA_965649145.1 Caldifarciminota bacterium
GCCCAACATGCGAGTTTGTATTATATAATAATGTCATTTCTCTGCCGTTGAACAGATAATCTGTCCCTTTTGTCTCTTCGATCCCCATATTACTCCCTCACTCCTCACTCACACAAACACACAAATACTCCTCCTCATAAACTGCCCCTTCAATAGGAATTGGTCTTCTCCTTCCTGAAGAATCAGGTTCTCCCAGTTGCATTTTCTGAAGTGTTAAAACAATTTTATCGTTTTTTCTTTGAGCTTTAACAGGAAGAACTAAAAGATGAAATGGGATTCCGTCATTTTTTGCCTTTTCTCTTTCTTCTTCAAGAGCAGGCATTTCTGCTTCTGTTCTTCTATAAAGTATTTCTGGATTTGCCCTAATTCTTTTGAGTGTTCTCACCACATCCATTGCCACATTACCACCTCCTATGCATGCTACCCTTTTATTTCTGAATTTTGAAATATCCTTTCCTTCATTAACTTCCTTTAAAAAATGTAAACCTGAAATCATTAATTCTTCACCTTCAATTTTCATTTTCTTTTCTACCCAAGCTCCAATGCCTATAAATATGGCATCAAATTTATTTTTTACCTCATCTATTGTAAAATCTTTTCCAAGTTCTCTATTTGTTTCAATTTTTATTCCCATTTTTAAAAGCATATCAAATTCTTTGTCTAAAATATCCTTAGGTAATCTATAGGAGGGAATTCCATACCTTAATACTCCTCCAGGAAGGGATTCCCTTTCATAAATTGTTACAGAATGTCTTTTTTTTCTTAGAAAGTAGGAAGCAGCCATTCCAGCAGGTCCAGAACCTATTACTAAAATTTTTTTACCTGTATCAGGAGGCAGTTCCTTTATTTTGTATCCTCTTTTCAGTATATAATCGCCAACAAATCTTTCCAGTTCTCTTATTGAAATTCTTTCATCAAATCTTTTTCTATTGCAGCCAATCTGACAGAAAGCAGGACAAACTCTTCCTGTTATTGAAGGAAAAGGATTTTTTTCAAGTAAAAGGTCAGCTGCTTTATCAAGGTTTTTTTCAATTATATGGAAAAAATACTGTGGGATTTTAGTGCCTAAGGGACAAGCTTTTGAACAGGGTGCAGCTTTATCCTCTATAACAGGTTTTAAATTTCTCCAGGAACCAGTTTTTAAAACCCTTGTTGAACCAACTGATAAGGCAACTTCTGGTAATTCATTGATATCCTTATAAAAAATTTTACCCTCCATTTTTCCCTCCTTTATATTTTTTTCTTCTTTTATCATTTTTCTTCTCCTTTTACACTCATAAAGGCTTCTTCACAAGCCTTAATATTTTCTTCTTTTTTTGCTCCGACTTCTTCCTCTATTGCACTTTTTAATTCTTCAAGTCCAAATATTTGAGAAACTCTTGCAACTGCTCCCAAAATTGATGTATTTACAATCGGTTGGGTCCTTGAGCCAAGTTTATATTTCACTGCAATTTCTGTTGCATCTACCGTATAAACTTCAAATTTTCCTCCAAAATTAAAGTCCTTGGGATTTTGGGGCGAATTTATTATTATTTTCCCTCCCTCCTTAAGACCCTCTACAACATCTATCATTTTAAGAAGAGATGTATCAAGAATTACCACAATATCCGGATTGTATATATTACATCTTAAAAAAAGTTCTTCTTCAGGGCTAAAAATTCTTAAAAAGGCAGTTACAGGTGCTCCCCTTCTTTCGACTCCAAATTGAGGGAAGGCAAGAGGGTAGTATCCTTTTTTAAAAGCTGCTATTGCAGATATCTTTGAAGCAACTACTGCTCCCTGACCACCCCTCCCGTGAAATCTTATTTCAATCATTTTAAAATCCCTCCATTTTTTCAAATTTAAACTCGGATTTGAACCCTGAAGAATATTTTTAAAATTATATAATTTCATTGAATTTTTTTTCAAGTTTAAATATTGATAAACCCTTATTTTTTCTTTTATAATTTTATCAATCATCATAATTGATCAAAAAGGGTTCCAGCCCCTTAAAAAAAATAATTTTAAAGAGTGAAAACCATCAGGTTTAAATTTTTAATTATTCTTGCAGTTATCCTTTTTTCAATTGTTTCCCTTTTTCCTACTATACAATATTATTCAATACCAAAATCTGAATTTGAAAAAAAACCAAAAGAGGAGGTAAGGAAAATTTTAAGAAAAACTCTTTCCCTTGGTCTCGACCTTATAGGAGGCATGTATCTTGTTTTAAAAGTTAATCCACCAGAAAAGGAAAAAGTTAAAGAAGCAAGGGACAGGGTTCTTGAAATAATAAGAAATAGAATAGACCAGTGGGGTGTTTTTGAACCTGTGATTCAGCCTGTGGGAGAGGATAGAATAATGGTTCAGTTACCGGGTGTAATGGATAGAGAAAGGGCAAGGGAAATAATAGGGAAAACAGCAGTTTTAACCTTCCATTTAGTTGAGGATATTGATAATACAAAGAGAATTCTTGATAATATGGATAAATCTCTATTAGAAATAAGCGGGGAAAATAAAAATTCACCCTTAAAACCCTTTTTATTTTTATACAGGGGAGATATAGTTTTTGAAGAAATTTATCTTGATTCAATTAAAAAAATTTTAAAAAGGGAAGAGATAAAAAAGTTGATTCCAAAGGATAAGATTTTTCTCTTTGGTAAATCTTTTGAAGTTGAGGGTAAAAAGTTAAGGTCAATTTTCCTTTTAAATAAAAATCCTGATGTAAAGGGTGAATATATAAAGGATGCAAGACAATCAATTTATCAGGGTGAGGACCCTGCACTTCAGAATACACCGGTTGTAAACCTTTCCTTTGATAGAAGAGGAACAATAGATTTTGCAAGGGTTACAGGTGAAAATGTGGGGAAAAGACTTGCAATAGTTCTTGATTCAGTTGTTCAATCTGCTCCAAGAATTGCTCAGAAAATACCAACCGGTAATGCCCAGATAACAGGAATTGAGTCCATGGATGAAGCAAGAGACCTTTCGGTTATTTTAAAAGCCGGTGCCTTACCTGCTCCTGTGGAAATAGAAGAAGAAAGATCAGTTGGTCCCTTACTTGGAAAGGACTCAATAAGAAGGGGTGTGCAGAGTGCTATTCTTGGTGGTATCCTTGTAATGATTTTTATGGCAGTTTATTATCTATTTGCAGGAGCTGTTGCTGATTTTGCTCTTATCTTAAATTTAATAATTATTTTATCCCTTTTGTCCCTTTTCAAAGGGACTCTTACTTTACCAGGAATAGCAGGTCTTATTCTTACAATCGGAATGTCAGTTGATGCAAATGTTTTAATCTATGAAAGGATAAGGGAAGAATTAAGACTTGGTAAATCCTTTAAAGCTGCCGTTGATGCGGGTTTTTCAAGAGCATTTATTACAATCCTTGATTCAAACCTTACAACAATATTTTCAGCACTTGTCCTTATATGGTTTGGAACAGGTCCAATAAGGGGATTCGGTCTTGTACTTTCTCTTGGTATTGCCACTTCTTTCTTTACAGCTGTCTTTGTTGCAAGAACAATTTTTGATTATTTTGTTCTTGTTAAAAAAGTAAAAAGTTTACCCGTATAAGGAGGTTCATAATGGAATTATTTAAAACACCCAATATAGATTTTCTTTCAAAAAAAAGAATATTTTTTGCAATTTCTGGTTTTCTTGTTCTCACATCTATTTTACTACTTTTTATTAAAGGACCAACATATGGTATAGATTTTCTCGGTGGAACCCTTCTTCATATATATACTGATAGAGATGTAAGGACAATAGACATGAGGAATGCTCTTTCAGAGATAAACCTTGCAAAGGCTGAAATACAGGAGATAACTCTAAGAGAGCATATAATTAAATATTCTGAAGACTTAGAGGCAGATTCTCTTGTTAAATTTTTAAATAAAAAACTTAACCTTAATATAGAAATAGAAAGGGCAGAAAAAGTCGGTCCGAGGATTGGATTTGAGTTAAGATTAAGAGCAATTTATGCTGTTCTTATAGGAATGGTTTTAATGTTAATATATATAGCTTTCAGGTTCAATCTGCCCTTTGGAATTAGCTCTATAATTGCTCTCTTTCACGATGTAACGATTACATTAGGATTTTTTATTTTGTTTTCAAGAGAGATCAGTGTTTCTGTGATTGCTGCCTTTTTAACAATTGTCGGTTATTCTATAAACGATTCAATTGTCATCTCTGATAGAATAAGGGAGAATTTGAAGAAAAGGCAGGGTAAATTTATAGATATAGCAAATAGAAGTTTAAATGAGACACTTTCAAGGACAATTATAACAGGTGGAACAACAATTATTGTTTTGATTATTCTTTTATTTCTTGGTGGACCACTTCTTTTTGATTTTGCTCTTGCTCTTTTAATAGGTATAATTGTTGGAACCTATTCCTCAATTTTTATTGTAGCTGGACTTGTTGCAGAATATGAGGAAATTAAAATGAAAAGATTGAGAAAAAGATAAGAGATATGCTCCCCTTTTTTGCCTTAGATCCCAAGAAAACTGCTCAGGAAGCAAGGAGATTGATGGAGGAGGGTAAGTGGGAAAAGGGGTATTCTTTATGTAAAAAGGCTTTAAAAACATCACCGAGGGACCCGGACTTACTGGAAGTAAGTATTGAACTTGCTCTTCTTTTAAAAAATTATAAAGAAGCAATGGGTCATTTTTTACTTATAAAAAATTTTCCTGAGAAAAGAAAAAGAGTTCTCGAACAGATGGTTTCCCAATTTGGTGGTGAGGGAAAGGATAAAATATTATTAAGAGAACAAGTAATACTCGAATTTATATCAGAAGGTGAATTTGAAAGAATTGAAAATTTATTCTCCCTTATCCCGGAAAAAGAAAAAAAGCATTTTTTTGAAAAACATTCTGAAAAGGATGAATTTGTTTCTCAGATGTTTATTTATTTCATTTTGTTTTATTCCAAAAAATATATTGAATCCTCTTTAAAACTTTTTGAAATATATAAAAAATTTAAAGATAAAGAAGATATCTTAAGAAGAGAAATTTTAAGAGTTCAGAATATGGGTTTTTTGAGAAAATATGCAAGTTTCACAAATTTTATTATAAATTATTCAGAGGGTAATGAAGAGAAGGCCTTAGAATACATTGATGATCTTTTAGAGGATGAATCTTTCTTCCCTTATTTAATAAAAGAGTTTGAAAATAGAGAACCTGCTGAGGGTTATTTTAAACTTCTTTTTTCCAACCTTTTAATTCTAAAAGGAGAAAGAAAAAAGGGGCTACTATTTTTAAGAGAATCACTTAAAGATGGGGAAAATATAGATTTAAATTATGCTTATAACATTGTTAGGGATATAAAAAGGGAAAGTCTGGATGATGAGGAAGTTTCCATTGTTTCTGATATTTTAAAAGAACTTGGCAAGACAGAGGATGCTGCGGAATTCCTTAAAACAAGGGTAAAAAAGGGGGAAAGTGTTATAACTTTAAGGGAATCCCTTTTAAAATCCTTTTCAGCAAGAGCTTTTAGAATTTTACTTGAGATGGAGGAAGAGAAAATTGACGAGAATTTAGAATTTTTATATGAAAATGATCCAGATTATCTTAATGATATTGATGTTTTAAATATATTAAAGGATTTTGCTGAAGAAAGGAACATAAAATCAGATTTTTTTCTCTTTTCACTTGGTTCCTCTCTTGTTAGAAATGGCGAGTATAAAGATGGAATTTATATTTTAAGGTTTCTTTTGAAAAAAAATTTCAATAGAGATTTAATTTTAAAAGAATTTAATAGGAAAAGAGAGTCTCTTTTAAATATTCCAGAAGGATTATTGCTCGATGCTGAAATAAATCTGTTAGAAAAGAAGGAAGAATTTTTTGATTCAGTAAAAATTCTTATAACAAAATTTTCCAATTACTCTGATTATGCACTTTTTCTCCTTGATGAGGCAGGAGAAATAGAAAAGGATTTAAATGACAAAATTATTGATTTTTTAAATAAGGAAAAAGATAAATTTTCAAAAAAGTATCTTGTTGTTGAAGGATTATCCCTGATCAGAAAATCAAATTTAAGGGAAGGAGTGTTGAAACTTTATAAAGCCTATATTGAGGGAGAAAAGTTTGTAAAAGATATAATGGAAAGTATATATAAGGAAGATATACCTGAGTATAATTTTTTAAGAGGCTCAATACTTCTTGAAATTGGAAAATATGAAGAGGCAGCAAGGTATTTAAAGAAAGCAATGACTAATAAAAAACTTCTCCCAGAAATTTCCAAGGTTGTAACAGAAAAAATGAGAAATAAGAAAGATCCAATTTTGATGTTTATTTATGTAAATACCCTCTTATTATGGAATAAATTTGAAGAAAGTTATAAATTTATAAATACTTTAAAAGAAGAAATTAAGGATGAAAGGATGCTGAATAATGTAATTTCCCTTGAATCTATTGTACTTTATAAAAGGGGTGAAAAGGATAAAGCAAAAGAACTTATTAAAAGTTTATTAAAAGAAAAGAAAAAATTTGACCCATATTTTCTTTATGAATTTCTTAAAGAGGAAGAGAAAACTGATAAATCCCCCTTTATTTATCAAACTCTTGGTTCTCTTGCTCTTTTGCTTTCAAAACCCCTTGAAGCAGTAAGGTATTACTTTATGCTTGCTTTGAGTTCGCCAAAGCATATAAACAAAATAAAGGACATATATTTAACTATTGAGACAAAATTTACCTATTTCCCTGAAATTGACCTTTACAAATTTTCATTAAATTTACTGGAAAAAGGAAAAAATAAAGATTTAATTTTGAGATTTTTTGAAGAGAATCCTGAGTTAAAGGAGGAGTTTAACTTTTTTTTGAGTATTTACCCTGAAACACAAAAAGATCCATATCTTTTATATTATTTAACAAAATTGAATTTTGAAGATGGAAAAGAATTTGAGGAAGGAATAATAAAAAGTTATGAACTCGCCTTGAATGAAAGACTTTATGACCTTTTAGAGGAGATTAAAAATTTCTCCTATGAAAGAATCAAAAATGACGAAGCGGATGAAAAACTTTTATTTTTTATTCTTAAGAGAGACCTTAAAGATTTTAATAAATTTTTTAAACTTCTTAAAGAGAAAGGATATATTTATAAGTTCCCAAAAGAATCCTATGATGTTATGCGTGATGCTTTTTTAAAAGGGCTGAGAGATAAAGATTTTATTTTTACCTATGCTGATTTTCTTGCTGAAAGAAATGATAAAGGCTCCATATACCTTTATCAGGAGGCACTTGAAAAATATCCTGAAGAAGTTGATAAAAGGAGGGAAAAATGGGAAAAGTTTATTCCTGAGGGAAAAGGATTGTCCCTTATTCTCTCAATGAAGTTTAAACATTTAGAAAGATTTAAAAAGGAATTGAAGAATATAATAGAACTTAAACTGGAAGGAACCTTTTATGCAATAATAAAAGAATCATTAAAAGTTTTAGATTATGATAGGGAACTTTACGAACTTATAAAAGGTTGTGCCCAGAGGGTGAAGGATATTGATACAGAAATTTTTGTTTTAAAGGAATTATCAACGAGAGAAAAAAGCCTTGATTACTTTAAAGATTTAATTGAAAAATTAATTCTTTTTAAAAAAGAGGAACTCTCTTTTATATGGATGGAATTTGTTAAAGTTATTTCTGAAAATAAAAGATTTGATATCATAGATAATTTATGGAATAGATACTTTAAAAGTAAAAAGGGGATACAAGTTTTACCTGAGTCTTATTTTAATTTAATTTTTTTGAAAGACCCGAAAAGATTTTTTAGATTTTTAAAAAGTAAGAGAAATTTTCCCTTACCTCTTTTTGAACCTTAAAATTATACCTATGGAAGGAGGAAAATGATGGAAATTTGTCCCTTTTTATCAAGTTCAATCTGGGAAAAAAGGGAAAATGGTGAAGAAATTTTAAAGTTAAGAGAAGTCCCCTGTCAGAAGGAAAAATGTTTCCTTTACAGAGATGAAAGGTGTGGTGTTGCTTTTGATTTTAATTATATGTCATTAAAAGAAAATATATATGAATTTACTCTCAATTTAGCCGAGAATATGAAGGCTTTATATGATCTTTTAAAAGAGGCAAAGGATGAAGGAATTAAAAGAATATCATCAATGGAAGAAAAATTTAATGCAATGCAGGTATCCATTACAGAAGTTTTATATAAATTTAAAGAGGAAATGACTAATTATGTTAAGAGTTCAAAAGAGGAAGAAAAGGAAAGATTAAAGGAACTTGAAGTTTATTTTGAAGAAATTTTAAAGAATAATTATGAAAATATAAAGAAAATTTTTGAAGAATTTATAAGGGAAAGGAATGAATTTATGAAATATTTTGAATCAGGTTTAACAAAAGTTCTCGAGTCGGAGAAAACAAAATTTGAAGAAATAACTCAATTGTTTGAGAAAAGGATATACGAATTAATCAGTAATTTTGATAAGGAAAGAGAGGTTTTAAATGAACTTTTCTCAAAAATGAGAGAATTTACGGAAGGAATTATTTCTTATAAGGAAAAAATGGAAGAGAATCTTAAAAGGGAAGAGAATTTGAGAAAATTTGAAACTGCAAAATCCTTTTATTTAAGGGGTGAATATAAAGAGGCAGAGAAGATATTAAAAGAGGTTTTAAAATCTTCTGAACTGGAAGAGGCTTTTCTTTTGCTCGGTTTAACTCTTATTGGTAACAAAAATTTTGAAGAGGCAGAAATTTATTTAAAAAAATATATGGAAATTCATCCTGAAGTTCCTGAAGTTTTATCAGGTATAGCAAGAATACTATTTGAAAGGGGGGAATATGAAAGTGCCCTTTCTTTTTTAGAAAAAGCTAAGGAAAAATTACCTGATTCAGAAGATATTCTTTATCTTTACGGTTTGACCCTTGTAAGAAAGGGCGAAATTGAAAATGCCAAGGGAGTATTTGAAAGAATAATTGAATTAAACCCTTACTTTGAACCAGCAAGGGAGGCTATTAAAAAGTATATAAATCCTTTAAGTTAGAAAAAAAATGAAACCCGAATATTTTATAGGGATAGGTGAAGGTAAGGTTTTAAAAGGTGACGGTGTCCTTAAAGCAATAGGAGTTGGTTCCTGCATAGTGCTGATACTTTTTGACAGGGAAAACAAAATTGGAGGATTTGTACATTCCATGCTTCCCACTCCTAAAAGATTAGATGATAATACACCTGGTTACAGGTATGTTAATAAGGCAATTCCTCATATTGTGAAGGAAATGGAGCATTTAGGGGCGAGAAAGGAAAACTTGGAAGCCTATTTAATAGGTGGAGCAACAATATTTGATTCTCCTATCTCCACCTCTCCCTGGTCAATTGGTGCAAGAAATGTTTTGGAGGCACGAAATGTCCTTACGAGACTTGATATAAAAATAGTAAAAGAGGATGTTGGTGGAAGTGAAGGCAGGTCTGTTATATTTGATATAAGTGAAGGAAAAATTGTTGTGAAAAAGAAGGAAAAGGAATTTGTCCTCAGATAAAATTAAGGTTCTTATTGTGGATGATTCCTATTTAATGCGAATACTTATAAGTGACATTTTATCTTCCTTCAGTGATATAGAAGTTGTAGGAACAGCAAAGGATGGAAGGGAAGCGATTGAACTTGTTAAAAAACTCAAACCCGATGTTGTTACCCTTGATTATGAGATGCCTTTTATGAGCGGAATTGAAGTTCTTGAACATATTATGAATGAAAGCCCTCTTCCCTGTATAATGCTTTCCGCCTATACAAAAGAAGGTGCCGAGATAACACTTTCTGCACTAAATAAGGGTGCCTTTGATTTTGTAACAAAACCTTCTGGTTCTATCTCAATGGATATTGAAAAGATAAAAATGGAACTTTATGAAAAAATTAAACTTGCTAAAAATGTTAATCCTGAAATACTTAAATTAAAATTTAAGAAGGTTGAAATAAAGGAAAAGGTAAAAGGCAAAAAAGTTGATGTAATTGGTATAGTTTCCTCAACAGGGGGTCCCCCAGTTGTTGAATTTATTTTAAAAAATATCCCCAAAGTTAGAGTTCCGATTTTTATTGTCCAGCATATGCCGAAGAGTTTTGTACCTTTATTTGCTGAAAGACTTAGAAAGGTTACAGGTAAAAAAGTTTTTGAAGCAAGAGATAAAGAAAAGGTAAAGGATGGCTACATTTATATTGCACCCGGTGGAATTCATATGGGTTTAAAAAAAATTAAAGAAGAAGTATTTATAAATTTAATTGATGAGGAACCCAAGTGGGGAGTAAAACCAAGCGGGGATTATATTCTTTCTTCCATTTCAGAAATTTACAAAGAGAATTCCATGGCAATAATTTTAACAGGGATGGGTAAGGATGGAAGTGAAGGTGCAAAAAAAATTAAAGAGAAAGGGGGGATAATAATTTCTCAGAATAAGGAAACCTCAGTTATATATGGAATGCCATGTGCTGTAAAGAATATATCTGATTTTATTTTATCTCCCGAAGAGATTGTTGAGAAAATTATGGAATTTTTATGATAGAAGAATTAAAAAGAATTGAGAAGTTAAAGGGTTTAAGGTTAAAGGTAAGAGCCCTTTTAGAAGGAATCTTACTCGGTGTTCACAAAAGTCCCTTACATGGATATTCCTCAGAATTTGTTGAACATAGAGAATATTCTCTTGGTGACGACCTGAGAATGATTGACTGGAAAGTTTTTGCAAGGAAGGAAAGATTATATACAAAGAAATTTTCAGAGGAAACAAATTCAAATGTATATCTTTTGCTTGATTCATCTAAATCAATGGATTACGGTAATCCCTCTAAAATTGAATATGCAAAAGTTTTAATTCTATCCCTTTCCTACCTTTTTTATCTTCAAAGGGATGCTCCTTCTCTTTTTGTTTTTTCTGATTCGCAGAAATTTTTTATACCACCCTCAACAAAAAGGGGAAATTTAGAAAAAATTGCTGATATTCTTGAAAAATTGAAAGCGGAGGGAAAAACAGAACCAGGAGAAATTTTTCTTTACCTTATAGAGATAATTAAAAAGAGGAGCATTATATTCCTTTTTACCGATTATTACCACAAACCCTATGACTTTGTGAGGGGTTTAAAATATTTAAAGGCAAAAAATAACGAAGTTTTTTCAATAAGACTTGTTTCAGAGGAAGAGTTTAATCTTTATAAAAGTCCTCCTTTTATTTTAAAGGACCTGGAAACAGAGAAGGAACTTGTTATTGATGATAATAAATTGTGGGAAGATTTTAAAAAAAAACTATCGGAATTTGAAAAAAATCTAAATGAGGAAATTTTTAGGGCAGGCATAAAAAATTTTAATATAAATAACCTTGAATCATATGAAAAAAATTTATTAATGATAGTTAAATCCTTATGATATTTTTAAAGCCTCTTATATTTTTGATTTTGCCTTTATCTTTAATTCCCCTTATAATTCATCTTCTTTTAAAACTGAAAATAATAAAAATTTTATACCCCTATATTTTTGTTTTTGAAAAAGAAAGGGAAATAAGAAAAAAAAGGAAAATAAAGGATATTTTAGTTCTTATATTAAGGATCCTTGTAATTTTTTTTGTTATACTTTCCTTTACTCAACCTGTAATTAAGTCAAAGTATGGAATATTTGATCACATTATTTATTTTGATCACCCCTTCTGGAAAAAAAGATTAAAGGATTTTAGTGTTAAGAAAATTCCCTTTTCTAAGATTGATACTCTTTTAAATGATAAAAAAAATAAAAATATTTATTTTTTAGGTCCACTTCCTGATACTGTTTTAAGTAAACTTTTAGAATCAGAAGATAAAAAAATTTATGTAATAGGTAAAAGGGGCGTTAAAAACATAAAAATAAAAGACATAGTGGGAGAATTTGGCAGTATATATTTGGAAATTTTTTCTGATTTTGATACTTCAAACATACCTCTTGAAATTTA
>CBFGJR010000206.1:0-11808 GCA_965649145.1 Caldifarciminota bacterium
AGCAAAATAAAATCCCTTTTTGAGGGAAAGACATATTCACCAAAGGAGTTTTTAAATCCCTTAAATTTATAATTTGCGAAAAAGTAAGTTTTTTTTCTTTTTTCAAGAAAATTAATTTTATATCCTTTTAATTCTTTTAATTTTCTGTTTATTATAATTATATCTCCATCAAGGATTTCTCTTTTTAAATCTCTTGAGGTTCCCTCAGGGAAAAACATATCTCTTTTAAAAATTTCTTTTTCGTCAAGTATAAAGATATTAAGGTCAAAAAATTGTTTTTTTATCTGAAGGGCATCATCAAGAACAAAAAGGTCAATATTTTTTTTCCTTATGATTTCTTCTGCAGTTTTTTTTCTATCTTTATATACTCCTATCGGTATTTTAAATTTTTTGAAAATAAGAAAGGGTTCGTCGCCTATTTCGTAAACTGAGGGATTGGAGTCTTCAAAAAAAACTTTTAACCCCTTTCCTTTTCTTTTATAGCCCCTTGAAAGGAGTGCTATTTTTAAGTTTTTTTCTTTTAAAAATTTAATTATTTCAATAACAAGGGGTGTTTTCCCGCTTCCACCAAAAGAAATTCCACCAATAGCAATTGAGGGAAAGGGGAATTTTCTTCTTATTTTTTTTAAAATAAAATTTCTTGAAAAAATGACAAAAAAAAGAGGATTCACTTTAAGAATTAATAAACTTTCCTTTTAAACTTTCCCTTGGAAAAAAAATAGTTGAGAAAATGGATTCAAGGGGAAAAAGGGAAAATAGTATTATTAGGATTGTGCTGATAGATTTCCCCCCGTAGAATTTCAGAAAAAAAGGAAAATCATGTCCAAGGACACAGCCAATTCCGGATACAAGGGCGAGATTTTCCTTATCTTTAAATTTTTTTGAGATAAGGTAACCTGATGGGAAGGAGCCGAGGAGGTATCCTGATAGAAGGGCAATAGAGATTTCTCTCATTTTAATAATTTTCAAAAAAAATAAAGTAAAAATGCAAGCAAATTCTTTATAATAATACTTGGAGGGGTGCCCGAGCCTGGAAAGGGGTGCGACTCGAAATCGCATAATCCTTTAAAAGGGATTCGCGGGTTCAAATCCCGCCCCCTCCGCTTTTAAAAAATAGAAACCCTATTTATATTGAAAATTTTTAAAATTATTTTTATTATATAAAAATGGAAAAAGCAAGATGCCCCTTATGTGAGGCATTAATAGATGTCCCAATTAAAAAAATAGGTTTTGAATTCTCCTGTCCTGAATGCAAGGAAAGAATAGTTGTAAAACAGGTTAACCCCCTTATACTGGACCTTGCCCTTGAAGAAGATGAAAGAAATGACATCAGATTTGAAAAGATGTGAAAATTTTGAAAAAATTCACAATTCTCACACTCGGTTGTAGAACAAATATTGCTGAAAGTGAAAAATTAAAAGCTATCCTTTTTTCAAAAAAATTTGAATTCACACCTTTTATTGAAGAAGCTGAATACATTTTCCTTAATACATGCACTGTAACTCACAAGGCTGATAGAGACTCAAAAAAAATTTTTAATAGAATTAAAAGATTGAATAAAAGAGCAAAAATCTATATTACAGGATGTGCCCTTTATCTCTTTAAAGAAGAAAATCAGGTTAAAATATTAAGTTTTAAGGATCTGCTTTTAGAATTTAATGGGAGTAATGAGAATACAGAAGTTCTCTCTCCTGAAAAATCAGGACACTCAAGATACTTTCTCAAAATACAGGAGGGATGCGATTATAAATGCAGTTTCTGTATTGTTCCCTTTAGAAGAGGAAAATCAAGATCCTATGATATCTCTACTCTATTAAAGGAAACAGAACTTGCAGTTTCAAAAGGTTATAAAGAAGTTGTTCTAACAGGAACCCAGATAGGTGATTATGGAAAAGAACTTGAACCTCCTCTTTCTTTAAGAACCCTACTTGAAAAATTGATTACTCTAAATCTTGACTTCAGAATAAGACTTTCCTCTCTTCACCCTTCCCATATTTATAAGATTTATGATTACCTTACAGAGGATAAAATTGTTCCACACCTACATATTCCTCTTCAAAGCGCTTCAGAAAAGGTTTTAAGGGATATGAAAAGACCTTATACCATTAAATTTTATGATAATATTTTAAATTCAATTTTGAAATTAAGGAGGAGGTTCAGTATCGGAACTGACCTTATTATCGGGTTTCCAACAGAGAACAGGGAAGAATTTCTTGAAACAAAAAGATATATTGAGAACTCCCCTTTTTCATACATTCATATCTTTTCCTATTCAAAAAGGGAAGGAACAGAAAGTTCTAAATTAAAGGAAATTGATAAAAGGGAATTGAAGGAAAGAATGGAAATAATGAAGGAAATTGATAAGAAAAAGAGGGAAAAATTTCTAAATTCTCTTTTAGGAAATATTTTAAAACCCGTTTATGAAAAAGAGGAAAAGGAATTTTTAATGGGTCTTTCAGAATACGGGGTTAAGGTCAAATTTAAAGGTAACGGAATAAGAAAAGGTGAAGTGGTTAGTGTTTATGTTAAGGAAGTTGATAATTTAACCCTTTCTGGTTATAAAATCTGAATATGAAAATTATTGAGGAAATAAAAAAAGAACTTATAAAAAATTCCAAATCACTTTTAAAGGATATAATCAGCTTGCCTGAAATAAAGGAGGAGAAGGAAAAAGAAGAATTCCTTATATTTGAGGAGGGAAAATCTTCCTTTACTTTTGAGATAGAAGATAGCGAAGAAAAGAGAGAAGAAATTGAAGATATAATAAATTTAATTAAGACAGGTCAATACGATAAGGCAATTGAAAAGATAAGAGAATTAAAATCAAGGGAAAGTTTCGGAATAAAAAGAGAAGAAATAGAACTTTAGAACTTATAACCTTTCTTCTTCAAATATCTTTTTTATACCCTCTTCAAAATCTGTAAATTTGATATTTAAAAATTTTTTAATTTTTTCAGAATTAATAATATCAACTCCCTTTCTTTTATCTTTAAAATTTATATCAAAATTTTTTCCTGTGATTTTCTCAAAAATATTTTTTATTTCAAGAACAGATTTTACTATTCCGCTTCCACAGTTATAAATTCCTTCTAAACCAAGTTCCATAACTTTTCCTATATACTCTGCTGCATCATAGGAGAAAATATATTCATACCTTGATGAGTAATCATCATAAAGGTACACCGTATTCTCTTTTTTTCTCAAAGATTTTAAAAAATCTGAAACAGGATTTCTTACCATAAAGGGTCCATAAATTCTTGGAAACCTTAATGATGTGAATTTTATATTTTTTTTAATACTTAATGCCTTTAAAAGTCCCTCGCAGGCAAATTTCATTGAACCATAAAGAGAATTAGAAAATTTACCTTCCTCTTCCTCTGGAAATAACTTATTTTCATATACACTGGCTGAGGAAATATAAATAAAATGTCCACCTTTTATTTTGTTTAAAATTTTCAAAGGGGTTATTACATTGACTATAAGAGCATTCATGTAATCCCTTTCTACCTGAAATTCGCCGGATATTGCTGAAAGATAAATGTAAAAATCTGATTCAAAGTTTTTATTAAAAAAATCATCAAAAAAATGAAACTCTCCTTCAAACCATTCTTTTTCTCTTATAGAGAATCCTTTTATTAAGTAATTTTTTTCTTTTAACTTTTTATACAAACTCCTTCCAAGAAGCTCTGATAAACCGAATAAAATTACACTTTTTTTTATTTTAAGAATTTAAAAGAATTGCTCCAAGAAGGGGGAGTAATATTTCTATGTTTCCTGTTAAAAAAATTCCCTTTCCCCCATCCTTTGTTGGTCTCTCAACAACATTCTGTAAGGGTCTATAATGCTGAATCTGGTCAATGTTGCAGGCAAAAAAGTTATAAACCTTGTATCCTAAGTTCCTCACAATTGATAAACTTTTTAAAAAAACCTCAGGCATTATAACAGCAGAGGCAACATTTATAACAACCCCTCCCCTTTCAAGCTCAGAAAGGTAACTTGCAAACCTTTTAAAATCCTTTAAAGTTGTAAAACCGACTTCATCACCCTTTAAAAAGGGAAACATATGGATTATATCTGTTCCAATAGCCACATGGAAACTCATTGGGATATTTTTTTCCTTTAAAAGACACATTAAACTTTTTTCCCTGTAAGGCGGATTTTTTTCAAGAAGAACCTCTGGAATTATCTCCCCCATTCCCTTTTTTTCCTTATAACCCCTTTTAAGTGCTTCGCTGAAGAATTCATGTGTCTCTTTGGTCATCCCGAATTTGCCATCTTTTATTGTATCTTCAACGAATTCAGAGGTTTCTCCGAACATTGCTATTTCAAAATCGTGTATAGAAACAGCACCCTGACCTGCGAGCCATGTAATAAATCCATTTTCTGCAAGTTTTGAAAATAAAGGTGCAAGCCCACACTTTATAACTGCATCTCCGATCATCCATATAATTGGTTTTTTTTCATCCCTTGCTTTTTTTAAATTAAAAACAAGTTCCCTTAAATCATTTGCCTTAAAAACCTTTGGAAGAAAATCAAGAAAAAGGGAAATTTTATCAGGTATATCTTCCTTTATAAAATCTCCTATATTTAGTTTATTTTTTCTTTCTTTTATTGATATAAATTTTAAATTTTTTAATTCTTCTTCCCTCATACGATTACCTCTCCATCAAAATTATATTTATCACTTATTCCAAGCATCTTTAAAATAGTTGGTGCAACATCAATAAGTCTTACATTATCCTTTAATATCTTTTTTCCCCTTATGTAAAGAAAAGCATTATCAAAGGTATGAGTTCCCTTTAAAGGTGAACTCATATAAATTTCTGAACTTTTAAGGTCTGCTCTAAAATCATACCCCTTTTCAGGAATTAAAAGAAAATCAGGACTATTATTAATGAATTCTTTTCCAAAAATTTCATATTTGTTCTTAAAATCCTTTATTCCTTCTAAATTTAAGAACTCTTTCAGAATTTCTTCAATTTCTTTCAAAATTTCTCTTTCCTTGTATTTTGAATTTAAAAATCTTTCCCTTTTGTATAGATAAATTCTTCCTGGAGTCATTGTAAATGCCTTTGAATCCTCGGATATATCTTTAAGTTCCTTTGAATTTTCATTTTTTAACTTAAAAATTCCCTTATTCTTTAAAAGGGGAAAGATGTTAATTTCCCTTTTAAGTTCAGTAAAACCGTGGTCAGAAAGTAATATAAGTTCATCATCATCTTTTACATTTCTTTCAACAAATTCTTTTATTTTTTCATCAAGAAAATGAAAATATTTTTCTAATTTATTTTCTTCCTTAATGAAAAAGTGGAATAATCTGTCAGGTTCCATAATATGAAGGGTAACAATATCAAAATAGTTTTTTTTCATAATTTCTTCACAAACTTTAAATCTCTTTTCAGTTGCTAAAAATAATTTGTTATAAAAATCTTCTCTTTTTTCTTCTTCCCTTGCCATCCATGGGTCAAGGTCAAGGATGTATTCTTCTTTTATTAGAAGTTCCTTTAAATTTTCAGGGAAGATAGCCTTTTCAATTTTTGGAGCAATAAATCCAGAAATACAGAATGTGTTTTTTATTTGAGGAGGTGGATAAGTTATGGGTAAATTTATATGTAAAAGGCTCTTTTTATTTTCAGCAAATATTTCTATAAGAGTTTTTGTTCCTATATCCTTGTAATTAGGAATATAAAGGGAAAGGTCATTATGAATGTCAATAAAGCCAAAAATAGAGTGGGAACCCGGTTTTTTACCTGTTAAAAAGCTTGTCCAGGCAACAGAGGAGAGTGTGGGATAGACGGACTCCATTCTTTTAAAATCACCATTATCAAAGAGGAAACTTAAAAAAGGTAAATTCTTTTTTTCAATTTGATTTTTTAAAAAGGAGAAAGGAACACCATCAAGTCCAAGAATAAACATTCTTTTTTTTCTTTTAAAAAACATCACTTATATTCTTCCTTTAAAATTTCAAATACTTCTTTTCTTAAAATTTTTTCACTTAAATTTTCTTTATTTTTGATTGCTTTCCTTATACCTGTCATACTTATATATTCTCTTAGATTTTCATCATGAGGACATGTATTTTCAGAGGCAATTCCATCACACCTTTTACATATAAAAACTGATTTTACCTTAATTATCTCAATACCTATATCAGGGTACTGGTCAAAAATTCTGTGGGCTGCATAGGGGTCATAAAAGTTTCCTACACCAGCATGGTCTCTTCCAACAATGAAGTGAGTTGCACCGTAGTTTTTCCTCACTATTGCATGGAAAACTGCCTCCTTTGGTCCTGCATATCTCATAGGAGTTGTAAGACCTGATAATAAAACTCTTTCCTTAGGCAGGTAATTATCAATCAGAGCATGGTAACTTTTTAAAATTAAATCATTTGAGAAATCCCCCTCTTTTTTTCTTCCGAGAATCGGGTGAATGAAAAGACAGTCAGTTATTTCAAGAGCAATTCTCTGTAAATATTCATGAGCCCTGTGTGGAGCATTTCTTGTTTGAAAGGCACAAATTGTTTTAAAATTCTTTTTATTAAAAAATTCCCTTGTCTCCTTTGGTGTAAGTTCATATTCAGAAAAGGGATGGGGTGGTCTTTTAAAAAGCCATATTTTCCCACCTATCGCAAATTCACCTTTACTTTTTAAAAGTAAAACACCAGGATGCTCATCGGAATCAGTGCCAAATACTTTTTTTGCAACATGTTCGGGATCAAAACTATATACCTCTTCAACCTCTATCATTCCAAAAACTTCTTTTTTATAAGATAAGATGATTCCCTCCTTATGGGGAATTTCTCTTACTTTATTTCTTTTTATCTGCAAAAGAATAGGGATGGTAAAGGGATAATTGTTTGGTAATCTCCCTTTTTCGCAGATACTTTCCAATTCCTCCTTTACCATAAAACCTTCAAGGGGTGAAAAACTCCCAATAGCAATTTTTTCAAGGTCAAATAAAGTATCCTCGTCTATTTCAATTTTTTTTAATTCCCCATCCTTGGGCAAAACTTTTTCCTTCGGGAAAATTCTTTCAACCAGTTTCATATTTTTTATTTGAAAAATTTCTTTTAAGTTGTTTATTATAATATAATAAAAAAAGGTACGGGTTCAAGTCCCTGAAAAATAATTTTTAAAAATGAGGATAAAATTAAAAAAGTGGCTCTGGGTAATGATATTTGCCCTTAGTATTGCATGTGGACCGAAAATGGCTTCAAAGGAAACTATGCAAAGAATTCAGGAACTTCAGGCTCAGATAGATAAACTTCAGTCAGAGATTGCTAAATGTGAGGAGGAAATGAAAGGTATTGATGCTCAGAAAACGGAGAAATCTCAGCTTATTGAAAAACTCAAAGCAGAAAGGGATTCTTTAAAAACCCTTCTTGAACTTATAAAACAGGGTTATTAAAAAGGAGGTTATAGAATGAAAAAACTAATTATAATTTCTTTCTTTGTTTTTTCCCTTTTTGCTCAAGAAAAATTGACTGAGAAGGATGCACAGGCTCGTATCCAGGAACTTCAAAGTAAAGTAGAAGAACTTACAAAAAGTTTAAGTTCCTGTCAGAGTGAACTGGAAGCAAGAAAAAATGAACTTACTCCTCTTGATAATGAACTAAAATCCCTTCAAAATGAAATAGATGCTTTAAAAGCAGAACTTGCGAAATATCCTTCAGAATATGAAGTTAAAAAGGGTGAGTTTCTCGCAAAAATAGCAGAATATCCATTTATTTATGGAACTTATAAAGGATGGCCAAGAATATGGAGGGCAAATAGAGACCTTATTAAGGATCCAGACCTTATTTATCCTGGATGGAAGTTAAAAATTCCCCATGGTCTTGATAAAACCTACACAGTAATTAAGGGTGATTATTTATGGAAAATAGCGAAGTTCTGGTGGATTTATAGAGACGGGAGGAAGTGGAAAGATATTTATGAAGCAAATAAAGATAAGATTAAAAACCCTGATCTTATATATCCTGGACAGGAACTTAATATACCGAGATAATAAATTAAAAAGGATAAGGGAAAAAATTTACCCCCTCCCTGTGAGGGGGTTTTTTATTCTATTGTGGATATAAAAACATTCAGTATCAGACCTAAAAAATTAAGAGAAATACTCGGGGTTTTAAATCAAAACCTTAGGGTATTTGAGGAGTATTTTTCAGGAAAAATCACTGTGAGGGGTGAAGAGATTAAATTTGAAGGTAATAAAAGGGAATTCAAAAAATTAAAGGAAGTTTTAACTAAACTTGATGAAAGAGCCGAAGAAGGTAGTTTTTTTGAGCCTCATCAGATTATTGATATTTTGAACAACAATAATTATTTAAAAAATGTTGAAAAATATAAAGATTCAATTATAACACCTAAAAAAATAGTTACTCCTAAAACAGAGAATCAAAAATATTATGTTGATGCACTGAGAAAATATCCATTTGTATTTTCTATAGGACCAGCAGGAACAGGTAAAACATACCTTGCTGTTGCATGTGCTCTTGAACACCTGAGGGAGGAAAAAGTAGAAAGAATTATTCTTACAAGACCTGCGGTGGAAGCTGGTGAGTCTCTGGGTTTTTTACCGGGTAGTTTTCAGGAAAAGGTGGATCCCTATTTAAGACCACTTTACGACGCCCTATTTGATATGATGCCCTATGACAGAATTAAAAAACTTATGAATACAGGAGTAATAGAAATTGCTCCTCTTGCCTATATGCGAGGAAGGACTCTTTCAAATGCCTTTGTTATTTTAGATGAGGCTCAAAATACAAATTACTTGCAGATGAAAATGTTTTTAACAAGAATAGGTTTGAAATCCAAAGTTGCTGTTACAGGTGATATAACACAGATAGATTTGAAGGATAAGGAGGAATCAGGGCTTGTAATAGCAGAAAAAATTTTAAGGGGAGTTGAAGGCATAAAATTTATTTATTTTGGTTCAGAAGATGTAATAAGGCACCCTATCGTTAAATCCATTATAATTGCCTTTGAAAAGTATGAGGGAAAGAAAAAGGAAGGAAAGAGTTCTTAAATTTTTTTCAATCTTTATATTTTCAATTTTAATAACATACTTTTTACCTTTTTCAGAGAAAAAATTTTATGCTTTAAGGATAGGTGAAGTTCCACAGAGAGATATAATAGCTCCTTTTACCTTTAAGATTCCCAAATCAAAGGAAGAAATAAAAAAGGAAAAGGAGGAAATTTTAAAAAAACTAACCCTTGTTCTTTCTCCTCTCTTAAGACCAAGTCTTGATATGGATCTTATAAAAAGTCAGGTGGAGAATCTGGATATAAAAACAAAGAAAAAATTTCTGGAGGAAATAAATAAAACTTATGAGGAAATAAAAGATTATGTGATTCTTGAAGATATTGATACAATAAGGAAACTGGGAACAGAATTTGTGGTCCTTCTTACTCCGGAAGGAGACAAATTTTTCCCTGTAAACAAAATATATTCTTTACCGGAAATAAAGGGGAGCATAAAAGAAAGAGCTATAAAAATTTTTCCCTTTAATCCACAAATTTCCTTTTTATTTGAGGAATTAATTTCTTCCTTTATATCACCTAATTACAGAATTGATTATGAAGAGACCGAGATTAGAAAGCAGAAATTACTTGAAAGGATAGAAGAATTCAAGGGAATCGTTTATAAGGGAGAAGTAATAGCAAAAAGGGGTGAACCCCTTTCAAAGGTAGAAATAGAGAAACTTGAAGCAATGGAAATTTCAAAAAGAAAATCTTTTATGTCAAAAATTTTACAACTTTTTTTAAGATACATCCTTTTTCTCATGATTTTATTATTTTCCTATTACTCTGTACGATTTCTCTTTCCAGAGATCTATAGTGATACTAAAATACTTTTACTCATAATTTTCAATTCTCTTTTATTTATGATTGTTTCAAGCTTAATAATAAAAATCACAAAAAGTTCCCTTTATATACCCTTTGCCTTTATACCTTTTTTTTTCTATTTTGTAACGGGAAGGAAATTCGCTTTATTTTTAACCCTAATTCTTTCCATATTATGCACAGTTTACTCAGGAATGAATTTCTTCTTCTTTGTATATTTTCTTACTATCGGTATTTCAGGTATACTTATTTCAAAATTTTTAAGAAACAGATTAGATTTAATCTTTGGTTTCTTTATACTCCTTTTCCTATCAATAATTCTTTCCTTCTTTTTCAAAATCTACGCCAATTTTCAACTATCAATCGGTGAAATTTTTATAAGTTCTCTTTTTTCATCAAGTTTATCAATTCTCGGGACAATTACCTTTCTTCCTCTTCATGAAAAATTATTTGGAATTACCACCGATTTTGTGCTGCTGGAACTCTCAAATCCAGAACATCCACTTTTAAAGGAGCTGGAAAAGAAGGCACCTGGAACCTTTGAACATTCTATTCAGATGTCAGAACTGGCAAGGATTGCAGCAGAGAGAATTGGAGCAAATTCCCTTCTTGCGAAAGTTGGTGCTTTATATCATGATATAGGGAAAATTGAAACTCCTAAATTTTTTGTTGAGAATCTGAAAGATCCTCAGGAAAACCCACATAACAAAATATCACCAACTGTGAGTGTCACGATACTTCAAAACCATGTTAAAAAGGGTGTAGAATTAGCAAGAAAATATAGGTTGCCTGAGAGTATAGTAAGAATAATAGAAAGACATCATGGAACACTTCTCATATTTCCCTTTTATGAGAAAGCAAAAAAAATAAATAGTGAGGTAAGGGAGGAGGAATATAGGTATAAGTGTCCAAAACCTGAGAGAAAAGAGGAAGCAATAATAATGCTTTTAGATGGTATTGAAGCAAAGGTAAGAAGTCTTGAAAAGTATGAATTCCAAAGTATAAAAGAGGCTATTGACGACCTTATAAATCACAGATTTTCCGATGGTCAGTTTGACGAGTGTGAAATTACAAGGAAAGATATGGAAAAAATAAAGGATGCAATTTTACCAAAACTTATCCATAGATTTCATTTAAGGGTTACTTATCCACCTCTTAAGGCAAGGAAAAAAATTGTTTAGTCTTTATTTTTTTAAAACAACAAAAAAGAAGATTCTCCTATATAAAAGTGATAAATTAAATTTAAAAAAAGTTTTTGAAAGGGAAATAAAAAAAGAGAATTCTGAAATAAAGGAAATAAATATAGTAATGGTTGGAAGAAAAAAAATAAGAGAAATTAATAAAAAATTTTTAGGGGAAAATAAAAAAACAGATTGTATATCCTTTAACCTTGGGAAAATCGGAGAAATCTATATATGCTCAGATTTTGTAAAAAGTAAAAAAGATTTTATTAAATTAATAATTCATAGTTTTTATCATATAATGGGATATGACCATAAAAATCCTTTAGAAGAAGAAAAAATGAAGGAAAAGGAAAGAGCCCTTTTGAATGAACTAATATGATGATACTTATTAATTTAATTCTTTTGATTTTATCCCTCTCCCTCTCCTTTCTTGCATCAGGAACAGAAACAGCTTTTTTCACTTTATCAGAGGAAAAGGCTTTAAGATACCCCTTTAGAAAGGAAAGGAAGAAGGTAATTGAGAAAATTCTACTTTTTCCTGGTGTTATTATAATTACTATTGTTGGAACAAATACACTCAGTAATACTCTTTCCTCATCAATCTTTTCAACTCTTACCTTTGAAATTTTAAAATTAGATAAAGATTTACTGAAAATAATTGATACAATTCTCTTTGGAATTTTTATTTTTATATTTTTTGAAACCCTTCCCAAAAATATTGCTTTAAAATATCCTTTCAAATTTTTAATATACTCCTATCCCTTTTATAAAACACTGATTTA